>JAEZSJ010000338.1 GCA_023443985.1 Verrucomicrobiota bacterium
GCCCACGAGCACACCGAGCTGTTGCTGCACCTTCACGAAAAACTCCGGCGTGAGCTCGCCCACCGGCACCTCGTAGAGCTGCTTCGTCTTCGCGTGCTCGTAGATCCGCCGTTCGCGGTCCGCCGTGAGCCCCTTGGGGCGGAGCAGCTTCTTGCGCTCGAGCATCAGCGCGAGGAACTGCACCAGCGGTGTGTTCTCCGCGCTCAGCTCCACCGCCGGATCGCAGAGCGTCGTGAACAGGCTTTCGGCGCCCAGCTTCAGGTTGCGTTCGGTGTTCTCCTCCTTCGCGCGCGGCTTGAACACATGCACCCAGCGGCAGATCGTCGGCTGCGGCGCCTGGAACTCCGCCTCGGACCCGGCCAGCAGATCCCACCGCGCCACCGTCCCCGCCGCGTCATGTCCCAGAAAACTGACCACACGGTCGCCCTCCTGGAAGGCCGTGCCGGTCACGGCACACTGCGTCGCGCTGGGTTGGAGGATCAGGTCCATGGAAATTTGTTTACTTCGCCCGGGGCGCGAAGCTAGCTCAAATCCCGTTTGAGCACGGGTCGCCTCATCGCCGTCGGGGATATTCACGGATGCGCCGTCGAATTCGCCGAACTCCTCGACAAGCTGCAGCTCCAGCGCGGCGACCGCCTGATTCTGCTCGGCGATCTCGTCAACCGCGGGCCCGACTCCCGGCTCGTGCTCGACCTCGCCCGCGCGGCACACGCGCACTGCCTGCTCGGCAACCACGAGCTGCGCCTGCTCCGCTCGCGTCGCCGCGACGATGATTCGCTCCTGCGCGCCGAAGACCGCGCGACCGTCGCCGCGCTGCGCCCGGCCGACTGGGAGTTCCTCGCCGCCATGCCGCTCACACATTTCGAGGAGGAGCTCAACACGGTGTTCGTCCACGGCGGATTCCTCCCCGGCGTGCCGTGGCGACGTCAGCCCGCCGAGGTCGTCACCCGTATCCAGGTTGTCGACGAGCACGGCCAGCCCCGCAAACGCGCCGAGGCGCCCGGCGCGCCGCTCTGGGCGGAGCGCTGGGCGGGGCCACCCTTCGTCGTCTATGGCCACACGCCGCGCCCGACCGTGCACAAGCTCAAGTGGTCGCTCTGCCTCGACACCGCCTGCGTCCACGGCGGCTACCTCACCGCCTACGTCCTTCCCGAACGCCGGCTTGTGCAGGTGAAGGCCCGCCGGCGATACTGGAACAACTCATGACCGACTCCCCGCTCAACCGCGCCCTGCTCCTCGTCGTCGACCTGCAACAGCCCTTCCTCGCCGCCATGCCCGGTGCCGATGCGCTGCTGCGCCGCACCGCGCTCGCCATCGCCGCCGCCCGCGGCCTGGGCCTCCCGGTCGCGTTCACCGAACAGGTTCCCGCCAAGCTCGGCCCCACGCGCCCCGAACTGCTCGCCCTCGCCGGCGAGAAACCCACCGTCTTCGCCAAAGACGCGTTCTCCGCCCTCGACTCCGACGAACTCCGCGAGTTCCTCGAGACGCAGAACATCGAGCACGTGCTCCTCGCCGGCATCGAGACCCCGATCTGCATCTACCAGACCGCCCTCGAACTCATCGGCACCGAGCGCAACGTCACGCTGCTCACCGACACCCTCGGCGGCCGTCGCCCCGAGGACTGCGCCGCCGCCCTCGCCTACCTCGCGCGCCTCGGCTGCCACCCGCTCCCCACCGAGACCGTCTTCTACAGCGTGCTCAAGACCACGAAGCATCCGTTTTTCCGCGACTACACCAAGCTCGTGAAACAGTACGCCTGAGCCCATACACCGTCTTCCGGTGGCGCCCCCCGCGCCCATCCACTCGCCCCTCCCGCCTCCCTCCGCCATGCCCCAGCTCACCGTCGCCGAACTCCGTGCGCTCAACCGCGCCGGCAACCCCACCTTCGCCGGCCTCTTCGTCGTGCGGAAGCTCGCCCAGCGCACCGCCAAGAACGACAACCCGTTCCTCGTCCTCGAGCTGGGCGACCGCACCGGATCCTTCAGCGCAAACATCTTCGGCGACAGCCCGTTCTTCCCCGTGCTTAAGGCGGCCGGCGACGGCGTGGTCGTGCGCCTCGAGGGCAAGCTCGACTATTTCCAGGAGCGCCTCTCGCCCAAGATCACCCGGATCGAGGTCGTCACGCCCGAGGAGCTCGCCGCCCAGCCCGACCTCGTCGGCTCGCTAGTCGAGTCCGCGCCCGAGGATGCCGCCGTGCTCTGGACCGAGTTCGCGTCGCACATCGCCGCGATCACGCACCCCGAACTGCGCGCCACCGTGCACTCCGTCTTCGAGGAGATCGGCGAGGCCTTCCGCACCTCGCCGGCCGCCGTCGCGATGCACCACGCCTACCGCTGCGGCCTGCTGGAGCACTCCACCCACATGGCCCGCGCCGCGCGGGCATTGTTCCCGGTGTACCCACAGATCAACGCCGATCTCGCCCTCGCCGGCATCCTGCTCCACGACATCGGCAAGACCATCGAGTACGAAGCCGGCCTCTCCGTGCGCAAGAGCCGCCGCGGCATCCTGCAGGGCCATGTCGTCCTCGGCTACCAACTCGCACGCAAACATGGCCTCAAGAACAAGCTCGCGCCCGATCTGCTTGAGCGCCTCGAGCACATCATCCTCAGCCACCAGGGCGAGCTCGAGTGGGGCGCCGCCGTCATGGCCGCCACGCCCGAGGCGGTCTTCGTCTCGATGGTCGACAACCTCGACGCCCGCCTGGGCATGGTGCAGCGCGCGCTGCGCAACGGCGGCGAGGCCGACGAGTTCTCCGAGTACCTCCCCGGCCTCAAGTCGCCCGTCCTGCTCCGCCCGCCGCAGGTGTGAGCGCCCGGCGTGGCCCCCGGCACCGCCGCGCCGGCGCGCGCCCCGGGACGCCTTCCCCTACCCGCACTTCGTCTCCCCTTCGGCTGGCGCCTTCGCTGCGCGGGGCCTCAACCAGCGCAGCCAGTTCGCCCGGTTGAACAGCGGCAGCAGGCAGAGCAGCCCGACAAACGTCAGGCCGAGCACCGCATACCCGGTGGCATCGTGGAACGTGCCGCTGATCGAAGCCGCACCGTGCTGGTAGGCCCACGCGGTGAGGAACACGCTGCGCAGAAGATTCGTCGCCACCGCGAGCGCGAGCGCCGCGCCGATCAGCATGAGCTTCTTCCACCAGCGGTCGAGGAACACCGCCGCCAGGAACGCGCCGGTGAACAGGCAGGCCGTGAGCGAGCGGATCCCCGAGCAGGCATCCTCCACCCCCACGCGCTCGTCGTTGGGCAGCAGCAGCGTGCTGCCCTCCTGCACGATCGGATAACCGAGCATGTTGAACGACAGCGACACCGTCTGCACCACCCGCCGCAACAGGAAGAGGCTGAGCTGATTCTCCACCGCGTCGACCAGCGGCGCCGAGATCATCCAGATCAACGCCGGGAAAAGGAACAACGCCACCGCCTGGAGCTGCGCGTCGGCCTGCAGCGCCCGCCAAAACCCCACCGGCGTCGCGCCACCCACCCGCCCGGCCGGCACGTTGAAATAGACCAACCCGAGCAGCAGACCCGCGAAACCGATCGCCATCGCCAACGAGCCGGGCTGCGTCACCCCGGAGCCGGCCCGATAGAGCGCCCCCAACAGGAAGAACACCCCGCCGACCGCCAGCGTGCCCCCGAACCCGAGGCGGACCACCCAGCGGACCCCGGCCGGCAGCGGGCTGCCGCCTTCGCCCGCCATCGTCGCCTTCAGCTTCGGCCAGCGCTCCAGCAGCACGAACCCGACGAACAACGGGACCAGCCACCCGAACATGTATTCTGGTTTCAACTTCCACCAGTGCATCTGATCCAGCACGATCACCACCGCGAAGACGGCGGCGATCGCCAACGCGGCGAGAAATGCGGCCGGAAAATCCGCGCGGAGGCGTCGGAAAAGTGGGGACATTCCCGAGAGGAGAACCTCCCGCCGTGCGCCCGGCAAGGCCGAAGCCGGCGTCGCCCACGGCGTGCGGGCGCGCACGTTCCTTCACGGGGATCCCACCGCCACCCGTTGACACCCCGCCGCCCCGCGACCTACCTTGGCCCCCTCCGACATGCAGCACCTTCACGCCTATTGGCGCATGGACTATATCGAGGCGCCGAAGCACACCCCCGGCGCCAACCCCTTCGTCGCACTCCCCACGCTGGGCGATGACCGGGAGGCGTTGATCGTCCATCGCGGCACCGCCCACTACCTCGTGATGAACCGGTTCCCGTACAACGCCGGGCACCTGCTGGTCGTCCCCTTCCGCGCCGTCGCCGAGCTCGAGCAGCTCACCCCCGCCGAACGGGAGGAGCTCATGGCCCTGATCGTCTTCGGCAAACGCGTCCTCCAGGGCGCGCTCAAACCCGACGGCTTCAACATCGGCTTCAACCTCGGCTCGGCCGCCGGGGCCGGCATCCCGCAACATCTCCACGCCCACATCGTCCCGCGCTGGTCCGGCGACACCAACTTCATGCCCGTCATCGGCCAGACCCGGGTCCTTCCCCAGGCGCTGCGCTGCATGTACGACCGCCTGCGCGCGGTGGCCGAGGAGCTCGCCGCCCCGGTCCGCCCCGCTCCCTCCGCGTGATGGCCACCAAGACCCTCTCCTTTCCCACCGCCCGCCACCTCAACCAGCTCTACTGTGGCAAGGCGGAGAACCTCGCCCTGGTCGAGAGGCTGCTCGGGGTCACCCTCGCCTCGCGTGAGGAGTGGCTGAAGATCGACGGCACGGAGGACGCCGTCGCGCGCGCCGAGTCCTTCTTCAACTTCCTCAACGACGGCCGCAACCAGGGCCTCGCCCTCCGCCAGGCGGACTTCGTCAAGCTCCTCGAGGGCTTCGCCCGCGGCGACGACTCGAGGCTGCGCGCGCTCTTCGCCGAGCCGCTCGTCGTCGCCACCAATCGCCGCAGCATCGTCCCGAAGACCATCGGCCAGAAGCTCTACCTCCAGGCGATCCAGGCAAACCCCGTCGTGTTCGGTATCGGTCCAGCGGGCACAGGCAAGACCTACCTCGCGATGGCCTCCGCCATCTCCGCCCTGCTCAAGAACCAGGTGCAGAAGATCATCCTCGCCCGTCCCGCCGTGGAGGCGGGCGAGACGCTCGGGTTCCTCCCGGGCGACCTCCGCGAGAAGATCCTCCCCTACCTGCGCCCGCTCTACGACGCCATGCACGACATGCTCGACCGCGAGGATGTCGCCAAACTCATGGAACGCGGCGCCATCGAGATCGCCCCGCTGGCCTACAT
>JAEZSJ010000142.1 GCA_023443985.1 Verrucomicrobiota bacterium
CCGCAGGGCCCGGCGCCTCCGGGGCGGGAACGGTGGCGGCGTCGCCGACATACATGATCCGCCAGATGCGGCCGCGGTCGGTCTCGCTGACGAAGAGCGAGCCGTCGGGCGCGACGGCGACACCGCCCATGCGGAACCGCTGCGGGCCCTTGTTGGCGGCGAAGACCTCGTAGGCGCGGAGCGGTTGGCCGCGGTCGTCGAAGGGCACGAAGGCGATGTTGAAGCCGTCCTGCGGGAGGGGGGCGCGGTTCCACGAGCCATGGAAGGCGACGAAGGCGCCGCCGCGGTAGCGCGGCGGGAACTGCGCGCCGGTGTAGAACGTCATCTGCAGGGGCGCCCAGTGCGCGGGGAAGGCGACGAGCGGATCGGGGTAGCGGCCGGGCTCGGCGCGCTTGCGGTTGTCGCCGCCGAACTCGGGGGCGACCATGCGCGCCCGGCGGTGCGGGTCCCAGTAGGTGTACGGCCAGCCGAGGTTCGCGCCCTCGTGCAGCCGGTGCATCTCCTCGGCGACGCGTTCGGCATTGTCGAAGTCGTCGTAGAATTCCGGAGCCACGGTGCTGAGGTTGTCGCGGCCCATCATCACCATGAAGAACTCGCGGGCGACGGGCTGCCAGGCGACCGCCAGACAGTGGCGGTGGCCGGTGGAGAAGTGGAAGCCGTCGGCCTGGGTCTGGCCCTGCCGGTCGGCGTCGAAGCGCCAGAAGCCGCCGTGGACCTTCTGGTGCTCGGTGGCGTCCATGCCCCTCGCGCCGAGCTGGCGGTCGGGCTTGCTGTAGACGTTGTAGGGCGAGCCGACTTCGACGAGGAGCCGTCCGTCGCCGTCGAACGCGAAGCTCTTCGCGGTGTGGCTGCGCTGATCCGGAAGATCGCGCACGATGACCTGTTGTTCGCCGGAGGGAACGAGTTCGCCGGGGCGGCGCGGATAACGGAAGACGGCTGTATCCGAAGAATGGTAGAGCCAGCCGCCCTGGAGCGCGATGCCGGTGCCGCCGCCGGAGCCGAACAGGCGCTGCTCCTCGAAGCGGCCGTCGCCGTCGGCGTCGCGCAACGCGACGATGCCGGAGGACTGGAGCTTGGCGTAGAGGACGCCGTCGGGGGCGGCGGCGAGGAAGCGGAGTTGCTCGCGTGGGCGCCCGGAGAGTTTCGTCAGCTCGTCGGCGACGACGAAGGCGCGGAAGCCCGGCGGGAGCGTGAGCCCGCCGTCGTCGGGATCGGGCGCGGGGCGCGCGGCGGCGGAGGTGAGGAGACCGGCGAGGGCGAGGAGGACGAGCGGGACCGTGCGGGGCATGGCGGGTAAGGAGGATGGCAGGGCGCGGAAGGTAACGGCGTCGGCGCGTTTGGAAAACGGCGTGCGCAGATTCCCGGCCCGCGCCCTCGTCCCCGGCCGGTCGCGTCCGCCTTCCCTCCGCGGGGCACCCGTTATCGCTTGAGCAGTTTGCGCAGGTACGGAGCGGTGGGGCTGTGCTTGAGTTTGGCGAGGCCGGAGACGGGGCCTTGGTAGAGCAGTTGCCCGCCGGCGGGCCCGCCCTCGGGGCCGAGCTCGACCAGCCAGTCGGCCTCCGCGAGCAGGTCGAGGTGGTGCTCGATCACGGCGACGGTGTGCCCCTGGTCGACGAGGCGATGGAGGAGGTGGATGAGCTTCTCGCAGTCGCTCAGGTGGAGGCCGATCGTGGGCTCCTCGAGGATGTAGAGGTTGCGCGGCGACTCGCCGCGCTGACGTTCCTTGTACGACTGGAGGCCGCGGGAGAGTTCGGTGACGAGTTTGAGGCGCTGGGCCTCGCCGCCGCTGAGCGTGGGGCTGCTCTGGCCGAGGGTGAGGTAGCCGAGCCCGGTCTCGCACATGAGCGCGCAGACCTCGCGAAGCTGGCTGTGAAAATCGAAGAAGTCGCGCGCCTCCTCGAACGTCATCTCGAGGAGGTCGGCGACGTTCCGGTCCTTCCACCGGATCTCGAGCAGCTCCGGGCCGTAGCGACGGCCGCCGCAGGCCTCGCAGGTGACGAAGGTGTCGGGCATGAAGTTCATCTCGAGCTTCACGCGGCCGGCGCCGGCGCAGGTCTCGCAGCGGCCGCCGGCGGTGTTGAAGGAGAAGCGCCCGGCGGTGTAACCACGGATCTTGGACTCGGGAAGGGAGGCGAGAAACTGGCGGACGAGGTCGAAGACGCCGAGGTAGGTGGCCGGCGTGGAGCGCGGGGTGTGCCCGATGGGCGACTGGTCGACCTCGATCACGGATTTGAAGACGGCGGCACCGGCAAGGAGGTCGAAGGGGGCGGAGACGAGACGCTCACGCGTTCCGCCACGGTGGGAAGCGCCGCTCTCGCGCGCAGCGCCACAGGAGGCGGGGTCGGCGGCGGCGGAGAGGGAGACCTCCTGCGTGCACTGGGGGGCGAGCTTGAGGAAGTCGCGGCCGGTGAGCTTCGACTTCCTCTGCTGAATCGCGCAGGCGACCGCGGGGTGGAGCAGGTCGCGGAAGAGCGTGGATTTGCCCGCGCCGGACGGGCCGGCGACCATGATCAGGCGGCCGAGCGGGAGGCGGAGATCCAGATTTTGGAGATTGCGGAGACGGGCGCCGGTGAGCTCGAGCCAGGCGACCGGCGCCGCTTGCGGTGGGGCGGAGGCGACTCCGGCCCCCGGGGCGTTGTCACGCAATACGTGACAAGTTCCGGTGTTCGTGGCCGCGGCCTGCGCGCGGGACTTGGCGGCGGGGTGATCGCCGCGCTCGCGAGCCGCGCCAGGTTTGGCGGACTCGGAAACGGAGCGGTACCGGCCGCGGATGGGGTGCGGGATGCCTTTGTCGAGATAGAGGCCGGTGAGGGAGTCCTTGTTTTGGCGGAGGTTGGCGGGCGTGTCGTCGGCGAGGAGCTGGCCGCCGTGGCGCCCGGCGCCGGGGCCGAGGTCGATGATGCGGTCGGCGTGGTCCATCACGACATCGTCGTGCTCGACGACGAGGAGCGTGTTGCCCTTCTCACGCAGGCGCTCGAGGGTGGCGATGAGGCGGTCGTTGTCCCGCGGATGCAGGCCGATCGAGGGCTCATCGAGCACGTAGAGCACGCCGGAGAGGTTCGAGCCGAGCTGGGGGGCGAGGCGGATGCGCTGGGCCTCGCCGCCGGAGAGCGTGTCGGCGGAACGCTCGAGGGCGAGATAGGCGAGACCGACCTCGTCCATGAATTTCAGGCGTTCCGCGATCTGGGGGACGATGTCGCGCACGATGAGCCTGCCGCGCGCGTCGAGCGCGAGGTCGCGCAGGCGGGCGAGGAGCTGCGACGGCGTGTGCGCGAGGAGCGCGGGCAGCGAGAGCGGGTCGCCGTGCTTGAAATACAAATGCACGGCGCGGGAGACGCGGTTGAGGCGGGTGCCGCCGCACTCTGGACAGGTGCGGAACTGGGCGCCGGAGTCGTCGTCGAAGAGGTGGGCGAGCTCGGCAATCTCGGGCGGCGTCTCCTCGTCGTCGTTGTCGGCCTTGAGCATCCAGGGGGCGAGGCGGCCGTGGCCGCGGCAGACGGGGCACCAGCCCTTGGGGGAGGCGAAGGAGAAATCCTTCGGGTCGAGCTCGGGGAAGGTCTCGCCGGAGGCGGAGTCCGTGCGCGTGGTGGAGAACCAGGACACGATCTCGCCCGAGGGCAGGAGGAGGAAGCAGGTGCCCTTGCCGAGGCGCAACGCCTCGGCAAGGGAGGCCAGGGGCGAGAGGGGGGAGGCGAGAGGGGCGGACGACTTGGACCGGGTGGACGACCGCTGGCGGGCCGGAGCGGTGGCGGAAGCGAGATTCCCGAGGTCGGCGATGACGACCTCGACGTTGTGTTCCTTGAAGCGGTCGAGTTTGGAGAAATTTTCGACGAGGAGCAGGCGGCCGTCGGCCCGCATGAGCGTGTAGCCGTGGTCGCGGATCCAGTCGGCGATCGGCTGGTGGTGGCCCTTGCGGCCGCGCACGAGCGGGGCGCAGAGGTAGAGGTGCTTCGCCTTTCTCGCGGCGGGTGCGGCGAGGGCGGCGAGGAAGTGTTTCTCCAGTTCGGCGGTGGTGAGCGCGCGTACCGGGTTACCGGTGACCGGATGGTGTTGTACGCCGACCTTGGCGTAGAGGAGGCGGAGGTACTGCGCGACCTCGGTGATCGTGGCGACTGTGCTCTTGCGGCCGCCCCGGGTGATGCGCTGCTCGATGGCGACGGTCGGCGGGATGCCGGTCACGCGGTCGACGGCCGGGCGCGGGAGTTGTTCGACGAACTGGCGCGCGTAGGGCGACATCGACTCCATGAAACGGCGCTGGCCTTCGGCGAAGACGATGTCGAAGGCGAGGGTCGACTTGCCCGAGCCGGAGACGCCGGTGACGACGGTGAGCGCGCGGTGGGCGATGGAGAGCGAGAGGTTGCGGAGGTTGTTCTCGCGGGCGCCGAGGATCTGGAGGACGGGTGACGGGGGATGGCCGATGGTTGCTGGAGCGGCGGGTTCGGCGGCGAGCGCGAGCGGCTCGGTCGCGGCGGCCGGGGCGAGGGCGGCGCGAAGGTAGGGCGCGGTGGCGG
>JAEZSJ010000156.1 GCA_023443985.1 Verrucomicrobiota bacterium
TTGGAGGTCGGCGAGCTGCTTCTTCGCACCTTCGAGGACGGCCGGCGGGGCCTTGCTCGTGAACGCGGTGTTCGCGAGGCGGGCCTCGGTGCCGGCGATGTGCTGGTTCAGCTTCTCCAGTTCCTTCGCCATCTTTGCCTTCTCGGCCGCAGGATCTTCAACCTCTTTCTGATGTAGATAGAGCGTCGCCGGCCCAACGACTGCAGCAGACGCGCGAATCGGCGGCTCGGACACGATTGTCAATGCTTTGGCACCGACCATACGGGTGACCTGCTCAAGCTTCGTCGCAAGGTCGCGCGGCATCTCATTCGCACCGTCAGCTGCAACAACCAGACTGAACAGCACATCGCGCTGAGAAGCGACCCCCGCTTGTGCCTTCAGAAACCGAGCAGAAGCGGCAATAGCTTTGAGCACATTTGTTCTCTCAACTGCAGTCTGTTCGAGAATCACGCCCTTGGCCGCGAGTGCGGCGGTGAGACCGGCGGCGGTGTCGAGGCGAGTGTCTTGGATGAAGGTTTCGGCGGAGCGGGAGGCGGAACGGGCGTCGGCGAGCGACGCCCCTACGCCGGAAGTTCCCGGAACCGCAGGCACGGAGGCCTGCGCCACGCCGGAATACCCGAGCAGGTGCCAGAGCTCCTCGGTGATGTGCGGGGCGAACGGCTCGAAGAGGAGCAGAAACTCGCGAATCACCAGATCCTGGATCGCGAGGCAGTTCGCCTTGCGCTGTGGGTCCTGCATTTTCGCTTTGGCAATCTCGACGTACCAGTCGCAGAAGTCGCCCCAGAAGAAGCTGTAGAGCTTCTGCGTGGCGGCGGCGAATTCGAAGCCGGCGAACGACTCCTCCAGGACGCGCATCGTGTCCGTGAGCGCGGCGAGGATGGCGTGGTCGTCCTCGTCGAAGAGCGCGGGCTGGAGGCGGGCGGCGATGGCGTCGAGCGAGCTGTTGTCGCTCATCTCGCCGCTCATCTGGCGGAAGCGGCAGGCGTTCCAGAGCTTGTTGCAGAAGTTGCGGCCGCCCTCGATGCGCTCCTCGTCGAACTTCACGTCCTGGCCGAGCGGGGCGATCTGGAGCAGGCCGAAGCGCAGGCCGTCGGCGCCGTACTTCGCGATGAGCTCGAGCGGATCGGGCGAGTTGCCGAGCGTCTTCGACATCTTGCGCCCCTGTTTGTCGCGGACGATGCCGTTGAAATAGACGTGCTTGAACGGGATCCGCTGCTCGACCGGGGCGCCGGGGCGGGCGAACTCGAGGCCGGCCATGATCATGCGCGCGACCCAGAAGAAGATGATGTCGGCGCCGGTGGCGAGCGTAGTCGTTGGATACAATGCGTCGAAGCCGAGCTGCTGCTGCGCGTCGGCGTTCGGCCAGCCGAGCGTGCCGATGGGCCAGAGCCACGAGGAGGCCCAGGTGTCGAGCACGTCCTCCTCCTGGTCCCAGTTCTGCGGGTCGGCGGGGCCTTCGAGGGAAACGTGGACCTTCGTCGGATCCTTGAGATCGGCCTCGGTGAGTTTCTCCTTGTCGACGCCCTTCCGATACCAGACCGGGATGCGATGGCCCCACCAGAGCTGGCGGCTGATGCACCAGTCCTGGATGCCGTCGAGCCAGTTGAGATAAACCTTCGTCCAGCGCTCCGGGTAGAACTTGATCAGGCCGTCGCGCACGACCTGCTTGGCCTCCTCGACCCGCGGGTAGCGCAGCCACCACTGCTGGGTCAGGCGCGGCTCGATCGGCACGTCGGCGCGCTCGGAGAAGCCAACGTTGTTCTCGTAGGCCTTCTCCTCGATGAGCAGCCCGGCGTCCAGAAGGAGCTGCGACGCCTTCTTGCGGCCGGCGAAACGCTCCATCCCCGCGAGCGCGGGGCCGGCGTTCTCGTTGAGCACGCCGTCGGGGTTGAGCAGGTCGATGACGGGCAGCTTGTGGCGCTGGCCGATCTCGAAGTCGGTCTTGTCGTGGGCGGGGGTGACCTTGAGCACGCCGGCGGCGAACTTCGGATCGACCGCGGTGTCGGCGATTATCGGGAGCGGCTCGCGTTTGCCCAGCGGGCGCCAGACGGTCTTGCCGATGAGGTGCCTGTAGCGCTCGTCGTCGGGGTGCACGGCCACAGCGACGTCGGCCGGGATCGTCTCCGGGCGGGTCGTCTCGACGGTGAGGAACTGGCCGGGCTGGTCGACGAGCTCGTAGCGGAGTTTGTAGATGAAACCCTTCTGCGGCTTCATGATCACCTCCTCGTCGGAGAGTGCGGTGAGGCTGACGGGGCACCAGTTGACCATGCGCTTGCCGCGGTAGATGCGGCCGCTCTCGAAGAGCTTCACGAACGCCGTGAGCACAGCGCGGCTGTACTCGGGGTTCATCGTGAAGTTGGTGCGTTCCCAGTCGCAGGAGCTGCCGAGCTCGCGGAGCTGCTTGAGGATGGTGTTGCCCGACTTCTCGCGCCACTCCCACACGCGCTTGAGGAACTCCTCGCGGCCGAGGTCGCGGCGGGTCTTCTTCTCGGTCTTGCGCAGGTGCTTTTCGACCATCGTCTGCGTGGCGATGCCGGCGTGGTCGGTGCCGGGGATCCAGCAGGCGGTCTTCCCCTCGAGCCGGGCGCGACGGATGATCGTGTCCTGTAACGTATTGTTCAGGACGTGGCCCATGTGGAGGATGCCGGTGACGTTGGGCGGCGGGATGACGATGGTGTAGTTCTCGCGGCCGGCGACGGGCTGGCCGCGGAAGCAGCCGGCGGACTGCCAGGCGGCGTACCACTTCTTTTCGACATCACGCGGTTCGTAGCTCTTCGGGATCTCGGTCATGGGAGGAAACGCCGAGGAAAGTTGCCCGCCCGCGGCGAGGCAACGTCGGATTCCGGACGGGCCGCCCCCGCGGAAGAAACGTTCCTAACGCCTCCCCCGCCTGACCGCGCGCACGACTCATACCTGCGTTCCACGACGAGGATGCGTTCGCGCCCGCCCGGCACGCCCGCCAACCTCCGCCGCACTACCCACCGCACCGCGGCCCCCGCGGCGCGCCGCCACGTCCGCTCCAACGTTCTGCCCCGAAAGGATCCACCATGGCTGCCGAGAAACGCGAACTCTACCACCCCAGCGCGGCCTTCGCCGCCGCCGCGAACGTCCAGAACCTCGACGAAATCCGCCGCGCCGCGGCGGCCGACCTCGAGGGCTTCTGGGCCGACCGGGCGCGCGAGTTCGAGTGGAGCCGCCCGTGGGACCGCGTGCTCGACGGCTCGAAGGCGCCGTTCTTCCAGTGGTTCGTCGGCGGCCGCACCAACATCGTGCACAACTGCCTCGACCGCCATGTCGCGACCGCCCGCCGCAACAAGCTCGCGCTGATCTGGGAGGGGGAGAGGGGCGAGGTGCGCACGTTCAGCTACCACGCGCTCAACCGCGAGGTGAGCATGTTCGCCAACATCCTCCGCAGTATGGGCGTGAAGAAGGGCGACCGCGTCACCATCTACATGGGACGCATCCCCGAGCTGCCGATCGCGATGCTCGCCTGCGCGAAGATCGGCGCCGTGCACTCCGTCGTGTACGGCGGGTTCTCCGTCGAGGCGCTGCACGGCCGCATCGAGGACAGCCAGTCGAACGTCGTGATCACCTGCGACGGCGGCTGGATGAACGGCAAGATCGTCGAGCTGAAGAAAATCGTCGACGAGGCGCTGAAACGCTCGCCCACGATCGAGCACGTCGTGGTCGTGCGGCGCACGGGGCACGAGGTGGCGATGGAGGCCGGCCGCGACTTCTGGTACCACGAGCTGATGCAGCTCCCGATCGCCCGCGGGCAGTCGGGCGGCAACCGGTGCGAGACCGAGGAGATGGACGCCGAGGACCCGCTGTTCCTGCTCTACACCTCCGGCACGACCGGCAAACCGAAGGCGATCCTGCACACCCACGGCGGCTACATGGTCGGCGTGGCGACGACGCTCAAGTGGGTCTTCGACCTGAAGGAGGAGGACCGCTGGTGGTGCACCGCCGACCCAGGCTGGATCACGGGCCACTCGTACATCGTCTACGGCCCCCTGCTGGTGGGCGCGACGAGCTTCATGTACGAGGGCGCGCCGGCCTATCCGTATCCAAACCGTTGGTGGGCGATGATCGAGAAGTACGGCATCAACGTCTTCTACACCGCACCGACCGCGATCCGCGGCCTGATGCGGTTCGGCGAGGCGTGGCCGAACCGCCACGACCTCTCCGGCCTGCGGCTGCTCGGCTCCGTGGGCGAGCCGATCAACCCCGAGGCCTGGCGCTGGTACCACCGCGTGATCGGCAAGGAGCGCTGCCCGATCATGGACACCTGGTGGCAGACGGAAACCGGCATGTTCATGATCACGCCGTTGCCGACGATGGACCTCGACCCGGGCAGCGCCACCCTGCCCTTCCCCGGGGTCGACATCGACATATACAACGACGAGGGCCGGCCGGTGGCGGCCGGTGAGGAGGGTTATCTCGTCATCAAGCGCCCCTGGCCCGCGATGCTGCGCACGATCTACGGCGACCCGGACCGGTATGTGGAGCAGTACTGGAAAAAGTATCCGGGTGTCTACTTCACCGGCGACAGCGCACGGCGCGACGAGAGCGGCTACATCTGGGTCATCGGCCGCGTCGACGATGTCATCAAAGTCTCGGGATACCGGCTCGGCACCGCCGAGGTCGAGAGCGCGCTGGTGAGCCATCCGGCCGTCGCCGAGGCCGCAGTGATCGGCATCCCGCACGAGGTGAAGGGCCAGGCGATCCACGCGTACGTCATCCTCAAGGCCGGCCAGACGGCCTCGGAGGAGCTCAACGACGCCCTCGTCAAACATGTCGGCCACGAGATGGGCCCGATCGCGCGACCGGAGAAGATCACCTTCGTGCCGCAACTCCCGAAGACCCGCAGCGGAAAGATCATGCGCCGCGTGCTGAAGGCGCGCGCGCAGGGGCTGCCCGAGGGCGATCTCTCCACGCTCGAGGAGTAGGCCGCACCGGTGCGGAATGGCGGAAGCCGTGGGGCTCTCGCCGAGCGAGGCAAAATCCTGCCGAACTCCGGTGCGCCAATCCACCCAACCGACCCGCCGCGCCCGCCGCGGCCGGGCGTTTTTTGCGCGCCCTTATTTGATTGGCGGTCCGGACCGAATACCCCGTGATGCGCCCCTACTGCGATGATCCGAGGAATCCTCAAAGATGCCCGCCGCCGGCTGGTGTTCACGGCCGACATGCCGGTCGCCCAGCGACTCGCCGCCTGCAAGGCCTTCCTGAAGCACGGGGACGAGGA
Organism: Verrucomicrobiota bacterium; assembly: GCA_023443985.1. Taxonomy (GTDB): domain Bacteria; phylum Verrucomicrobiota; class Verrucomicrobiia; order Opitutales; family Opitutaceae; genus CAJCBL01. Next base: position 5,246 of record JAEZSJ010000156.1, read on the forward strand.
GATCCTCCGGCGCCACCGCGGCGGCGAGGGCGGCCTCGCGATCGCCCAGACCCGTGCCGCCGAGGTCGACGCGCTCATCGAGCATCTCTACGAGTTCGCGGCCGCTCGGTGGCGCCGCGCCCACACCGGCGAACTGCCGGTGCCGGTGAGTCTGCTCGCGCTGGGCGGTTACGGTCGCGGCGAGCTCTGTCCAAAGAGCGACATCGACCTGATGTTCCTCTACCCCTCCGGGGTGAAGCCGGAGGTGCTCAAGCCCTTCCAGGAGTTTCTCACCCAGGAGCTGCTCTACCTCCTGTGGGACTGCGGGCTGAAGGTCGGGCATTCGTCACGCGCGATCGACGAGGCGTTTGCCGAGGCGCGGCGCGATATGCAGACCAAGACCGCGTTGCTTGAATCCCGCCTGATCGCGGGCTCGCCGCAGGTCTTCGAGAACTTCCAGGCGGCCTACCGCGCCTACTATCAGAAGGAGGATCCGCGCGGCTACATCGCGGCCCGGCTCAAGGACCAGGCGGAACGCCGCGGCAAGAACGGCGGCACCGTCTTCCTCCAGGAGCCGAACATCAAGAACGGCGTCGGCGGCCTGCGCGACTTCCAGAATACGCTCTGGATGGCCCGCGTGAAGCTCGGCCTCCAGCGCATCGAGGAGCTCAAGGAGCAGAACTACCTCCGCGAGGAGGAGCTGCGCGACTTCCAGCGCGGCTACGATTTCCTGCTCCGCGCCCGTCACGAGCTCCACTACGTGACGAACCACCCCAACGACCTGCTCAACCTCGACAACCAGCCGCGGGTCGCGCTCGGCCTCGGCTACACCGCCGAAAACGTCGTCGAACGCGTCGAGGCCTTCATGCAGGAGTACTACCGCCACGCGCAGGCGATCTACCGGATCTCCAAGATCGTCGAAGACCGACTGGCGCTCACGCTCGAGGAGGCGCCCAGCCGTTTCTCGCTGCGGGCGCTCATCCGCTCCCGCCGCACCGAGCGGCCGAAATCGATCGACGGCTTCATCCTCCGCGGCAACCGCCTCTCCGCCGAACGCACCTCCGTCTTCATCGAGGACCCCGAGCGCCTCGTGCGCGTTTTCCGCCACTGCCAGCAGCTCGAGTGCACCCCCGACCTCGACCTCCAGTCCCTCGTGCGCGCCTCCGCGCCGTTGTGCGGCCCGGCCGTGCTCCGCTCCCCCGGCGCGATCCAGAGCTTCAAGGCCATCCTGCAGGAGGCCGGCCGCGTCCACCCCACGCTCTCGCTCATGCACGAGCTCGGCATCCTCGGGCGCTTCGTGCCCGAATTTGAGCAGCTCAACTGCCTCGTGCAGCACGAGTTTTACCACCGCTACACCGCCGACATCCACACTCTCAACACGATCCGTGAGCTCGACGGCATCTATGCGGCCACCGAGGACATGCAGCGGCGCTATCGCGAAGTCCTCCACCAGTGCGAAGACCACACCCTCCTTTATCTCATTCTCCTCCTGCACGATATCGGCAAGGGCACCGGCATCCAGGGTCACGCGGAGTCGGGCGCCCACCTCGCCCGTCCCATCCTCGAGCGGTTCGGGGTCCCCGCCGAAAGCAGCGAGATCGTTGTCTTTGTCATCCGCCACCACTTGGCGATGGCACGCTTCTGGCAGAAACATGACCTCGACGATCCCGCGACCATCGCGCGCTTCGCCGAGATGATGGGTGATGTCGAGAAGCTCCGCTTCCTCTATCTCCACACCTTCTGCGACGCGCGCGGCACCTCGACGGAACTCTGGAACAGCTACAAGAACACGCTTCACACCACCCTCTTCGCCCGCACGGCCGAGCGCCTCACCCTCGGCCAGGCCGCCACCGATCTTCGCAACGCCGAACGCAAAGCCATGCTCCACCGCGACCTCATCGCCCAGAAAGTGCCCGGCGTCAGCGCCGACGAGATCACCGCGCATTTCAACCTCCTCCCCGAGCGCTACTTCGTCCAGACCGCGCCCGACGAGATCGTGCTGCACATCTCGATGGTCAACAAACTGCTCTCGACCATCACCTCGTCCGAGTCCGTCGGCACCCTGCGCCCGATCATCGAATGGAAGGACGACCTCAACCGCTCGTTCACCGTCGCCAACATCGTCACTTGGGACCGCGCCGGCCTGTTCTACCGCCTCGCCGGCGCGTTCAGTGTCGCCGGCCTGAACATCCTCAGCGCCAAGGTCATCTCCCGCGCCGACCACATCGCCATCGACACCTTCCACATCGTCGAACCCGGGCGCGGCCCCGTCCAGAACCAGCACGCGCTCGAGATATTCCGCAAGACCGTCGAGGAGGCGCTCGTGCAGAACAAGGACCTCCTGCCCGACATCCTCGCCCAGGCGAAGAAGGTCCGCGTCAGCCGCCTGTCGCAGGAGGAACGCCTGCTTCACAGCACCGTGCCGCCCGTCGTCGAGGTCTACCACGAGCTCGACCTCAAGCGCACCATCATCGAGATCCAGGCCCAGGACCAGATCGGCCTCCTCTATCGCATCGCCCGCGTGATCTTCGAACACGGCTTCGACATCACCTTCGCGCGCATCAACACCGAGCGGGGCATCGCGATCGACACCTTCTACGTCGAGAGCACCAACCAGCTCCCCGTCGAGGACCCCGAGCGCCTGCGCGTCCTCCGTGAAGCCATCGCCGCCGTGATCGCGCCCGCAGAGGAACCCGCCGCGAAATCGGCCTGACACCGCCGGGCCGCCCGCCCGCCCCCCTCCCCGCCGGCCGCCGCCACCCGGCGGCCTTTTGTTTTCCCCGCACCGGCCCCCGAATCCGCGGTCGACCGCCCCGCGCCTCCCGCCCATCCTCCCGGC
>JAEZSJ010000189.1 GCA_023443985.1 Verrucomicrobiota bacterium
GGCCAGCTCGCACGCCTCGCCACGCTCGCCCGCGCCAACGCCGACGCCCTGCTCGCGGCCCTCCGGTTCTGCCACGCACACGGCATCGGCTCGTTCCGCATCGCCAGTGCGCTGCTGCCGCTGCGCACGCATCCGGAGCTCGGTTACCGGGTGGCCGACCTGCCCGGGGCCGACGCCCTCGTCGCCCGGCTCCTGCTCTGCGGCGACTTCGCCCGCGAACACGGCATCCGCACCGGCTTCCATCCGGATCAGTTCGTCGTGCTCAGTTCGCCCGATCCCGAGGTCGTGGCGCGGTCGCTCGCGGATCTCGAGGCGCAGGCCGAACTCGCCGAGTGGACCCATGCGGACACCCTCAACATCCACGCCGGCGGCGCCTACGGCGACAAACCCGCCGCCCTCGCGCGTTTCCGCCGTGCGCTCGACCGCCTCTCCCTGCCCGCCCGCGCGCGCCTCACCGTGGAGAACGACGACACCAGCTACACGCCCGTCGAGCTCCTGCCGCTCTGCCATGCCGAGCAGCTGCCGCTCGTGTACGACGTGCATCACCATCGCTGCCTGCCCGACGGACTTTCCGTGGCCGAGGCCACGGCCGCCGCCCTGCTGACCTGGGACCGCGAGCCCCTCTTCCACTTGTCCAGCCCGCGGGCCGGTTGGGACGAACCGCACCGGAAGCGCCATCACGACTACATCGCACCGGCCGATTTCCCGGCCGAGTGGCGGGCGCTCGCCGTCACCGTCGAGATCGAGGCGAAGGCCAAGGAGCTCGCGGTCGCCCGCCTGCAGGACGACCTCGCGGCGGAAGGGCCTCGCAAGGAGCCCCGTCCGCCAGTCCCGCGCCGGGCGCGGGCCTGAGCGGGGCAGGCCGCGGCACGGGCCGGCTGCTCCCGGCGCTAGAAACGCCCGGTCACCGCGGCCCCGAAGTAGAGCGGGGTCCCGCCGTCGAGCGTCACGTCGCGATCTGCGTATTCAAATCGTTGATTGACGACTCCGCCGAGGTCCGCCCGCACGCTCAACCGAGGGTTGAGCGCGTACTCGACCGCGAGGCCGACGCGGATCTCGCGGTACTCGAGCCAGGTGTCCGCGAGCGAGGGCCCCACACGGCCGGCCACCGCGCGCGGGTCGTCGGCCAACCGGTAGTCCCCGCCGTGCACGGTCGCCACCGCCCGCACGGTGAGCTGCTCGGTCGCCCGCCAGCTCACGCCGGACTCGGGCCAGCCCACGCGGAACGTCCATTCGGGCGCGAAGCGCCAGACCACCCCGGCGATCGGCAGCACCGCGATGTCCGACCGCGGTCCGTAGCGCAGGCCGAAGCTCCACGTGAGGTCCGGCGCGGCCGTGTAGCTGGCGAGCGCGAGGACCGGCAGATCGAAGCGCGCCGCCGAGAGGCTCTCGTCGGCACCGGCGAGACGCGGCGAAAGCGAGAGCAGCAGACTCCAGCGGTCGCTCGCGCGTTGTGAGACCGCGAGCGGAACGGACAGGGCGGTGAGCTGCCCCGGCAACCACGTCTCCCCGCGCCGCGAAAGGTCGTGGCGCGTCCACTCGAGGCCATAGAGCACGCGGGTGCGTTCGCCGACCGCCGTCGAACTGCGGAGCGCGGCGGAGTAGGATTCCACTGCGATTCCGGCCCCCGCCCCGGCGCCGTCGAGATCCGACCGGGCGGCATGGGCATAACGGCCACTGAATTCCCAGTCGCCCGCGGCACCGGCCGCTTGTCCGAAGGCGGTGAGTGCACCGGCACCCGCGGCCACGAGAAGTACGAAACGGAAGGCGGAAGGGTTCATGGATTGAGACGCCAGATGGTGAAGGTGAGGACGGAGGCGAAAGAGACCCACAGGAGGTAGGGCGCCAGCAACCAGGCCGCGACCCGACTCGTCCGGCGGAACAGGACGATCGTCGCCACGATCGCCGCCCCCAGCAGCAGGATGTCGAGCAGCGCGAGATCAATGCGGTGCAGGCCGAAGAAAAGCGGCGTCCACAACGCGTTCAGCGCCAGCTGCGCGACGAACAACGTCAGCGGGCCGCGCCGGGTCCGCCAACCACCGCGCCGCCAGACCAGCCAGGCCGCCACGCCCATCAGGCCGTAGAGCGTCGTCCACACCGGGGCGAAGACCCAGCCGGGCGGATTCCACGCCGGCTTGGCCAGGGCGGCATACCAGGCGTCCGGGCGGGCGAAGGACACCGCGAACGGCACGGCGTAACAGAGCGCCAACCACGCGGCCGCGCCCGGCCACGCGGGCGCGGGACGATCCGGGGATTGCGCGGACTGCGTTCGAGTCATGCGTAGGTGCCGCCGGAGAAGTCCCGCGGAGGAGGAGGAGGCTGGTCGGACCCGGCGCAGGAGGCCTCACGCTGCACGACGACGCCGGCGGGAGGCGACGTCGATCGCCGGGGCCTGGCGGTCGATGACGAACTGGGCCACGAGCGCGTCGTCGAGCAGCCCGATCTGCGGTACGCGGTCGGGGATGCGGTCGGCGTTTTCCATGAAGTAGATCAAGGCGAACGCGATCTCGCGCAGGGCGTGCGGCGCGATCACCGTTCCGGCCACCGCGGCATCGAAGGCGGCGGCGAGCTGCTCCAGGCGCCCGCGGAGACGTTCCGAGTCGCCGAGCGCGGCGATCCGCAACTGCAGGTGGAGGCGCCGTTCCTGCAGGCAGGCCAAGGCTTCGGCGGAGACGAGGTCGGCGCCCTTTTCGATGAAGCGGCCGAGGCCGGCGAGGCCGGCTCCGTGGGCGGTGGCGAGGTGGGCGGCGAGGGCCGCGGGGAGCGGAGTGGCTTGGTGGGTCATTGGTGGGTAGATATCCGATCGGGGGGCGACGGGTGGGCGGTCTCGGCCGGCGCGGCGGCCGGCTTCGGCGCGCGCAGGAGCGACACGACGATGGAGGTTGCGAGGATGGCGACGATCACCCCGAGGGAGACGAGGGTGTCGATCTTGTACGGCGAGTGCGCGAGCAGCATCTTCACGCCCACGAACGTCAGCACGACGCCCAGGCCGACCTTCAGGTAGCGGAACTTGTCCATCATCCCGGCGAGCGCGAAGTAGAGGGAGCGCAGCCCGAGGATCGCGAAGACGTTCGAGGTGTAGACGATGAACGGGTCGGTCGTGACCGCGAAGATCGCCGGGATCGAGTCGACGGCGAAGATCACGTCGGTCATCTCGACCAGCAGCAGGGTGACGAACAGCGGCGTGGCGAACAGCACACCGTTCTCCCGCACGAAGAACCGGTCGCCGCGGAAGTCCCCGGTGACGGGCATCAGGCGCTTGAACAGCCGCACGACCGGGTTGCGCTCGGGATGGAGCTCGGTGTCGCGCACCAGCAGCATCTTCACGCCGGTGACCACGAGGAACGCGCCGAACACGTAGATGATCCAAGCGAACCGCGAGATCAGCGCCGCGCCGAGCACGATCATGCCCAGGCGCATCACCAGCGCACCGAGGATGCCCCAGAAGAGGACCTTGTGCTGGAACAACGGCGGCACCCCGAAGTACGCGAAGAGCAGGGCGAAGACGAACACATTGTCCGCACTCAATGAATACTCGATCACGTAGCCGGTGAAGAACTCGAGCGCCTTGCCCGGGCCGGCGAAGTACCACAGGCCCAGGTTGAAACTCAGGGCGATGGTGATCCACGCCGCCGTCCAGCCCAGCGCCTCGCGGAAGCCCACGACGTGGGACTTGCGGTGGAATACGCCCAGGTCGAGGGCGAGCATTGAGAGTACGAAGGCGTTGAAGCCCAGCCAGAGCCAGGGGGAGGCGGTCATGAAGGCGTAGAAGGTGTGGTTCGTCCGGGGAAGGGGGCCGCCGCGGGGCGGCGGCCCACGGGGGTCAGGCGCGCACGGAGGTGTGACGGCCCGGCGGCATCATCCGCGGACCCACCAGATGGCGCCGGAGGCGCCGCGCCGCGCGGTGGACCGCACTTGCGCGGAGCTGCTCGAGCACCTTCGCGAACGCCGTCTGCGGCGTGTGGTCGGCGGCCTCGACCCTCAGGTCCGGCCCGGGGATGAGGAGATGCGCCTTGGCGCGGTAGGACGGGCTGGCGGCGGGCACGTGCTCGAGACGGATCCGGGCCTCCTCGATGCGGATCAGCGGGAGGAGGCCGTGCAGGCATTCCTCGATCCAGCGGTCGAGGCGTTCGGAACGACGGAGGTTGGCATGCTGCAGGATGAGCTTCATGGCGGGCCTGGGTGGTTGGTTGTGGTTGGAGACGCCGCCATGATACTCGCGATTCTGACTTCGACTAATACCTATTTTCTTCCCAAAGCTTAGGATAAACTTAAGCCGCCGCCATGGACTGGCTCAACTACCACCATCTGCGCTACTTCTGGACCGTCGCCAAGGAGGGCGGGCTCCAGCGCGCCGCCGACAAGCTGCACGTCTCCCCGCCCTCGATCTCCGCCCAGATCCGCGAGCTCGAGGAGGCCCTCGACGTGAAGCTCTTCCGCCGCAGCGGCCGGCGCAACGTCCTCACCGAGGCCGGCCAGATGGCCCTGCGCCACGCCGAGGAGATCTTCGGCCTCGGCAACGACCTCGTGAGCTCGCTCAAACAGCGCCCCACCACGCGCGCCCTGAAGCTGCACGTGGGCGTGGCCGACTCCCTGCCCAAGCTCGTCACCTACGAGATCCTCAAGCCTGCGTTCGAGCTGCCGGGCGTGCGTCTCGTCTGCCGCGAGGGCAAGACCGAGGAGCTGCTCGCCCAGCTCGGGCTGCACCGGCTCGACATCGTGCTCGCCGACGAACCCGCCTCGAGCAGCGTGCCGTTCCGCGCATTCAACCACCGGCTCGGCGAGTCCCCGGTGGCGTTCTGCGCCGCCCCCTCGCTCGCGCGGCGCCTCCGCCGGGACTTCCCCCGCTCGCTCGACGGCGCCCCGGCCCTCCTCCCCGTCGAGAACACGCCGCTGCGGCGCGCGCTGGAGACCTGGTTCCGCGCCCGCCGGGTCGCCCCGCGGGTGATCGGCGAATTCGAGGACCTCGCCCTCATGACGGTGCTGGCCGCCGAGGAGCAGGGCTTCGTGCCCGTGCCAAGCGTCGTGCTGCGCGAGTCGAGCGAACGCTACGGGCTGCGCGAGATCGGCGCCGCGGAAAACTGCCGCGAGGAGTTCTATGCCATCACGGCCGAGCGGAAGATCTCCCCTCCCGCGGTGACCCTGCTCACCGACCACGCACGGCGACTTGTATTCGGTTGAAGGATCCCGCGGCCACGGCCACGGTGCGGAACGCGGGTCGCCCGGTCGCCCGGCCCGCCATCCGCCCCAGACCGCGCTCCGGGGGCCCGCCCGGATTTTTTCTGGTCACGCCCGCCGCGGACCCTTAATGCCACAGCCCTTTCATAGTGAGCACGTCCGCCAACGTCTTCGCCCAACCGACACACAACGCCGCCATCGCGGCGCGGTGGGCGGGCGCGGAGTGCCCTTGATCCGAAATGGACGTTGCTGAAATCACGGCGAAAGCCCGGGTGCTCCTCGAGGCCCTCCCCTACATCCAAGACTTCCGCGGCTCGACCTTCGTCGTGAAATACGGCGGGAGCTTCATGGACGACCCCAGCCCCGAGGTGCGCAACCGCGTGGCCTACGACATCGCGTTCCTCGCGGCCGTCGGCATCCACGTCGTCGTCGTGCACGGCGGCGGCAAGGCCATCACCAAGGCCATGGCCGAGTCCGGCCTGAAGGCCAACTTCGTCAACGGCATGCGCGTCACCGACGAGGCCACCATCGCCATCGTCAAACGCACCCTCGACGAGGTCGTGAACCGCGATGTCTGCGCCGCCATCACCCTCGCGCGCGGCAAGCCGTCGGGACTTCCCGGCGACAGCGTGCTGCTCTGCGAGAAGCTCACCGCCGACGACGACGGCAACCCCGTCGACCTCGGCTTCGTGGGCGATGTCACCGAGGTGCGCGTGAAGGTCATCAAGAAGGAGATCGCCGAGGGCCTCATCCCGATCATCTCCCCCGTCGCCGAGGACCAGGACGGCAAGCCGTACAACATCAACGCCGATGTCGCCGCCGGACGCGTCGCCGCCGCGCTCAACGCCCGCCGCCTCGTTTACATGAGCGACGTGCCGGGCCTGCTCTCGAACCCCTCCGATCCGAACTCGCTCATCTCCACGCTCAAGGTCGGCCAGGTCGAGGGCCTCAAGAAGACCGGCGTCATCGACAAGGGGATGCGCCCGAAGGTCGCCAGCGCCGTGCGTGCCCTCGAGGAGGGCGTGCAGCGCGTCCACTTCATCGACGGCCGCCTGCCGCACAGCCTCCTGCTCGAGATCTTCACCGACAAGGGCATCGGCACCGAGATCGTGCACGGCTGAGGACGCGAACGGAGAACTCGGAACGCGAACCTCGGATTGCGGATTCGCCCGCACTCCAGCCGCACCGCCACCGAGAGGTCCGTTTCCCGGTTTCCCGATCTCCCCATTCTCCTCCTCCGAAATGTTTACGCGGGCGGCGCCGGATTGAAATCCGCGCCGCCTGCGCCGTTTCCCTCCACCGATGCCCGTGCTCCCACTGGAGATCCGACTGCGACGACGCTGACCCGCCCGCGTCGCGACGAAACGCGCCCCGCGTCTCGCCCGCTCCCGCCTCCCGCACTGCGCGCGCCGCCCACGGTCCGCCGCGTCGTTCGCAGTCCCGCCCCGCTCCCGTTCAGCGACCTTGTGTCCCCCGCCCGTTTCCTGATTTCCTGATCCCCACATCCGCCCTGCCGCGTTCCACCTTCCGAGCCTCAATGAACCACCAAACCTTCGCCCCTGCGCCCGCCGTCACCGCCGCCGCCACCGAGTCGCATTACGACGCCTACGTGATGAAGAACTACGGCCGCCCCGCCGTGACGCTCGTCCGCGGCGAAGGCCTGCGCGTCTGGGACGACCGCGGCAAGGAGTACCTCGATTTCTGCTCCGGCATCGCCGTCAACGCCCTCGGCCACTGCCACCCCGCCTGGGTGAAGGCCGTGCAGGCGCAGGCCGCCAGCCTCGTCCACGTCAGCAACCTCTACCGCAACCCGCAGCAGGGCGAGCTCGCCAAGCGGCTCGTGAAGCACGCCGGCCCCGGCCGCGTCTTCTTCTGCAACAGCGGCGCCGAAGCCAACGAGGCCCTCCTCAAGCTCTCCCGTCTCCACGGGTACAATACTACCCACGAGGAAGGGAAACGCTTCAAGGTCCTCGTCGCCGCCAACGCCTTCCACGGCCGCACCTTCGGCGCCATGAGCGCCCCCCCGCAGGCCAAGATCCAGAAGGGTTTCCGGCCCATGCTGGAGTCCTTCGCCGTGGGCGAGTTCAACAACCTCCAGAGCTTCGTCGACCTCGCCGACGACTCCACCGCCGCCATCCTCGTGGAGACGATCCAGGGCGAGAGCGGCGTCACGCCCGCCTCCCCCGAGTTCATCCTCGGCCTGCGCCGGCTCTGCGACGAGCGCGGCATCCTCCTGCTCTTCGACGAGGTCCAGTGCGGCATCGGCCGCACCGGCGCGTTCTACGGGTTCCAGCACTACGGCATCCAGGCCGACGGCGTCTCGATGGCCAAGGGCATCGCCGGCGGCCTCCCCATGGGCGCCATCTGGGTGCGCGAGCCGTTCGCCGAATACTTCACGCCCGGCTCGCACGGCACCACGTTCGGCGGCACACCGCTGGCCTGCGCCGGCGCGCTGGCCGTCCTCGACGTAATGGAGAAGGACAATCTCATGGGCGCCGTCACCCGCAACTCCGTCGCCTGGCACGCCGCGCTGCGGCAGCTTGTCGCCGAGTTTCCCAAGGTTCTCAAGGAGGTCCGCGGCGTCGGCTACATGGTCGGTCTCGGCTTCCACGGCGATCCGGCGCCGATCAACGCGAAGCTGCGCGAGGCCGGCCTGCTCTGCCCGACCGCCGGCAACAACACCGTCCGCTTCCTTCCCGCCCTCACCGCCACACCCGCCGACCTCGCCCAATCGGTCGAGATCGTCCGCAGCGTGTTGACGAAGGAATGACAGAGCGGTTCGCCCCGGCGTCGTCACGCTGGTGCGGCGGCCGTTGCGCGCGCCAACCCGCAGCGTTCTCGCGGTAGCCGGACGCGTCGGGCCCGGTCGGCAGGTTCATCCGTGGGGCCGCACGCGAGCACGGCTCGCCGCCGGATTCACCGTCCCCGGGTTGCCGCCGGCGCACGCGTCCAGCACCGGCGTATCGCCAGCCCGAGCAAAGGATTGCGCCTTCAGAACGCGACCTGCTCGAGCACGGCCATGAGCTCGGCCTGCGGCTTCGCCGGCGTGCTGCCGACGACGAGCGTGAGCTTCCGCTCCGGATACTTCACGATCACCACGCCGGTGGGGCCGTCGTCCGGATCGTTGAGCACGCCGGCCAAGGCGGCGTGTCCCTCGTGCTCGAACTTCGACTCGATCTTCAGGTTCGGGTGGGTCTCCAGCGCGTCGAAGAGCGCCAACGGAAGTGCGGTGACACTCAACGCGCCGCCCTTGGTGTCGAGCAGGTTGACCTTGAGCGCACCGTCGGCGCTCTCGGGCGCCATCGTGGTGTGGCCCTTCACATGGATCTTGGTGACGGCTTCGCGGAACTCGCCCAGCGAGAGGCCCACGGCGTTGGGATCCGCCCGGGGCGCGGCCTTCGGCTTCGCTGCAGACGCGGGTTTCGCCGCAGCCGGCTTCGGGCTGTCGGCGGCCGGCTTCCGCGCCGGTTTCGGCGCGGGGGCGGCCTCGTCGTCGTCCGCGCCGGCGGGTGGGCGGCCGGCCATCAGGCCGCCGAGCAACCCGGAAAGATCCGGCATGTCCTCGATCTTCACTCCAGCGGGTATCTCGAAGCGGGAGGCCGGGATCGACGGGTTCTCCTCGAACTTCGTCGCGACGATGGAGGTCTTGATGCCCATCACCGCGCCCTCGGTCTTGAGCGCCACGCCCTTGTGGGCCCAGGTCCGCATGCCCCAAATTTCGAATACGTCGCACGTCCGGCCGAGGAACTCCTCCGGGGGCAGGATCTTGCCGCCGTTCTTCTCGACGAAGTCCTTCACGAAGGCCTGACCCTCGCCCTGTGCGCCCTTGCCGAAGCGCTTCGCCATGTCCTGCGCCTGCTGCAGGCTCATCTTCATGCCGGTCTTCTTCTGCAGATCGATGCTGTAGATCCAGCCGTCGAGCAGCAGGCCGAGGTTCTCGCTCTCGACCTTGCCGGTGCGCGTGAGGCGTTTCTGCAGCCGCGCCGACTTGCGCCCCTGCTCCGCGACCCAGAGCGTGTCGGTCCCGGTCTGGTTCACGCCGCGGCCGGTCGTCGTGACCTGGTATTCGACCAGGGCGGAGTTCAGCCCGAGGAGAAACTCGTTCTTCTCGGCGCGCATCGTGGTCGGAAGGACAAACGCGAGAAGCAGGGTGCAGAGGAGCGGGAGGCGGAGGTGCATGGCGTTGGCAGGGGTGAGGGTTTCCCGGGGCCCCGTCTTCCGGCGGGGCTCGCCGAGCGGCTCGGCGGGCAGTCCACGGGCGGAAACCGGGGGCGGCGGGAGGTGTTCTTCGCGTGTGCACCCTCTCCCGACAGCGCCTCGTCCCGCAAACCCAAAGTCCGCGTCCGCGCGCCGCTCAGTAGCTGGTCCGGTCCAGCTTCACCTTGCCGCGGAAGACCCAGTAGATGCACGCCGTGTACGCGAGCACGACGGGCACGCCGATGAGCGCGATGGTGAGCATCACGCCCAGGGTCTTCTGCGAGGAGGCGGCGTTGAACGCCGTGAGACTGTGCTCGGGGGACGGGTTGCTGAAAACAAGATTCGGATACGCACCCACGCCGAAGATCGCCATCAGGCCCGCCATCGCGGCGCAGGAGGAGAGGAACGCGTAGAACTCCTTCCCGCGGTTCACTTCGCGTGGGATGTTCGCGATCGCCAGCACCACCGGCACCACGATCGCGAAGAACCACGGCTCGCGCCGGAACGCCTCCGTGATGTGCGGGATGTAGAGCAGCGTGGCGAGCGTCACGAGCACGTAGCAGAGGATGAAGGCGATGATCAGCGGGTTCACCCACCGCCGCACCTTCGCCTGCACCTCGCCCTCGGTCTTCAGCACCAGGTAGATCGAGCCGTGCATGGCGAACAGCGCGACCGTCGTCACGCCCATCGCGAGCGCATACGGGTGCAGCAGCCCGAGGAACGTGCCGGCGAACTCGCCCTGCGCGTCGAGCGGGATGCCCCACGCGATGTTCCCCATCGCCACGCCGATCAGCAGCGCCGAGCCCGTGCTGCCGGCGGCGAATCCGACATCCCAGCACGCGCGCCAGCGCGGCGACGGGTTCTTGCTGCGGAACTCGATCGCCACGGCGCGGAAGATCAGCGCGCACAGCAGCAGCATGAACGCGAGGTAGAAGCCGGAGAACACCGTCGCGTACACGTTGGGGAACGCCGCGAAGAGCGCGCCGCCGCCGGTCACGAGCCAGACTTCGTTGCCGTCCCAGACGGGGCCGATCGCGTTCAGGAACACGCGCCGCTCCTCGTCCTTCTTGGCGGCGAACAGGTGGAGCACGCCCACCCCGAGGTCGAAGCCGTCGAGGATCACGTAGCCGGTGAAGAGCACGCCCACGAGGGCGAACCAGGTGGTGTTGAGATCGAGCGAACCGAAACTCATGGCGGGTCCTCCGGCGTCAGCGGTTGGGGTTGGCGCCGCCGTCGAGGTCGGCGCGTGGTTGGTCGAAGCTCTCCCCGGTCAGGCCGCGCCCGAGCCGGCCCGTCGGATGCAGATCCGCCTCGTCCGGCCCGTGCTGGATCTTGTCGTTGAGCAGGAAGACGAACACCGCGAACAGCAGCACGTACACGAAGCCGAACATCACCATCGAGGCCGCCACCTGGTTCGCCGTCACCACCTTCGAGAGCCC
>JAEZSJ010000203.1 GCA_023443985.1 Verrucomicrobiota bacterium
GAGGTTGCGGACCGTGCGGTAGAGCCAGGCGCGCGGATTCTCGACCTCGGCCCACGATTGGTGGAGGCGGAGAAACGCCTCCTGTACGAGCTCCTCGGCGACGGAGCGGCGGCCCGTGAGCCCGAGCGCGTAGCGCAGGAGGCCGGATTCCTCCTCCTCGAACAACGCAGCCAAGGTGGGTGGCTCCGAATCCATGCGCGGGGTTTGCGCCGCCACCAGACCGGAAATACCGGGCGGTGGCGAGGAAACTTGAGCGGTGGCCGGGGCGTGCATGGCGGCGGAAGGCGCGTGACGCGCATTCAGAAGCGACAGAAGGCAACGAAGGGAGCAAAGGACGGCGGGGCCATGGTGGCGCGGGCGTCGGGTTGGGCTGCTTCGTTACCTTCATTCTCTTCTGTGGTCTGCCGGAATTGCATGAAACGAAACCGTGGAGGCTCCACCGCATGAAGACACGCGAACCGTGGGTTTCTTAGAAGATTTTCGAAGAAAGCGCGGTATCGGGCTTCCCCACTGCGGCGACCTCGCGAATGCACTCCGCGTTTATGCGTTCTGCTTATCTCCGCGGGCAGACTCCGGAAGAACGCCACTACCTCGCCGGGGCACCGCGCCGTGGCACCGGCACTGCTCGAACAGACGGGACGGGAGCCCACTCACCCGCTGCGCAAAAACCACCAACCCAGCGTCACATGGACTACGTCAAACCCTCCGATATCGCGCGGGCGATGGTCGCCGCCGGCGAGGCCAAGGCCGGCCTGCCGATCCGCGACCTGCTCATCCGCGGCTTTCTCTCCGGCGCGTTGCTAGGCTTCGCCACCAGCCTCGCCATCACCACCACCGCGCAGACCTCGCCGATCGTGGGCGCCCTCGTGTTCCCCGTCGGCTTCGTGATGATCGTGCTGCTCGGGCTCGAACTGGTGACGGGCAGCTTCGCGGTCGTGTCGCTCGCGGGCGTCGCGGGCCGACGACCGCTCGGCACCGTGGCGCGCAACCTCGCGTGGGTGTTTCTCGGCAACCTGATCGGCAGTCTCGCCTACGCCGCATTGCTCTGGCTCGCGCTCACCAGTTGCGGCACGGAGGTCGCTGGCGGCATCGGGCCGCGCATCATCGCGATCGCCGAGGCGAAGACCACCGCCTACGCCGCGCACGGCGGCGCCGGCTGGACCACGGCCTTCGTGAAGGCGGTGCTCTGCAATTGGATGGTCTGTCTCGGTGTCGTGATGGCGATGACGAGCTCCTCCACCGTGGGCAAAATCGTCGCGATGTGGCTGCCGATCCTGACCTTTTTCGGCCAGGGCTTCGAGCACTCGGTGGTGAACATGTTCGTGATCCCCGCCGGCATGCTGCTCGGCGCGCCGGTCTCGACCGCCGACTGGTGGCTGTGGAACCAGATTCCGGTGACACTGGGCAACTTCGTCGGCGGGTTCCTCTTCACCGGCCTCTTCCTCTACTGGACCTACCGGCCGGCGGCGAACGTCGCCGCGACGGCCACCGCCGTACCGGCCCTGACTCCCCCGCTCGCGGCCTCGGGCGGCTCCGCAGCGCTGCCGCCCGCCGAAGCGGCCGCCGAGTCGGTCCGGAGCTGAACGACGGCGCACGACCTCGATTCCCGCGATGACGACACCGACTCTCGCCTCGCCGTCCGCTGGCTTTACCGCCGAGCAGAAGCAATTCCTCGAGGGCTTTCTCGCCGGCGAGATCGCCGCGCGCGGGTTGCCGTTCGTCGGGCGCGACGATGCCGGCCGCCTCACCGGCGCACCGGCGTCCGCCGCCAGCGGCAACCTCGCCGCGCCCGCCGACGATCCGGCCGAGGAGACCGTCTTCGGCACGCCGCTCTCCGAGCTTTCCAAACCGGAGAAGTGGAAACGCGAGCAGCACGGCCTCGACATCTGGGACAAGCTCGTCGCGCACGCCGCCACCGGGAAGTTCCCCGACGAAGCGGACACGTTCCGCTTCAAGTTTTTCGGGCTGTTCTACGTGGCGCCGACCCAGAACAGCTTCATGCTGCGCATCCGCGTACCCGCCGGGGAGCTACGCGCCGCACAGCTGCGCGGGCTCGCCGACCTGGCGGAGCTGGGCAACGGCAGCGCCGACATCACCACGCGCGCCAACCTCCAGTTCCGCGAGTTGCCGCCGCAGTCGATCGTCGACGTGCTCACGCGTCTGCAGGACCTCGGCCTCACCTCGCGCGGAGCCGGCGCGGACAACGTGCGCAACATCACCGCCACGCCGACCTCGGGCTTCGACCGCTCCGAGATCATCGACGTGCGGCCGTACGCGCGCGCGCTGCACCACTACATCCTCAACCACCGCGATCTCTCCGGGCTCCCGCGGAAGTTCAACATCGCCTTCGACTCGGGCGGGGCGATCTCCTCCGCCGCCGACACCAACGACATCGGCTTCTTCGCGGTGCGCGTCACGTCCGCCTCGCTCGCGAAGCTCGGCGGTGCAGCCGACGGCATCGCGCCCGGCGTGTACTTCCGTGTCGAACTCGGCGGCATCACCGGCCATGGCGATTTCGCGCGCGACACCGGCCTCCTGCTCTCGGCCGATGAACTCGTGCCCGTCGCCGCGGCGATGCTCCATGTCTTCCGCGAGAACGGTGACCGCACCGACCGCAAGAAGGCGCGGCTGAAATACCTGCTCGGCAAGTGGGGCGTGGAGAAGTTCCTCGCCGAGACCGAGCGCAAGCTCGCGTTCCCGCTGCGCCGCCTCGCGCCCGAGGGTTGCGAGGCGCGGCATCCACATGTCAAGCACGCGCATCTCGGCGTCGGTCGGCAGAGCCAGTCGCACCTGAACTACATCGGCGTCGGCGTGCCGATCGGGCGGTTGAGCGCGCGACAGTTGCGACGGATCGCGGACTTGGCGGAGCACTACGGCCAGGGCGAAGTGCGGCTGACGGTGTGGCAGAACCTGCTCATCCCGCACGTGCCGGACGCCTACGTGCGCACGGTCGAGCGCGCGTTGCGCTCCGCCGGGTTGTTCACCGATGCGGGCAACACGACCGGCTGCCTCGTCGCCTGCACCGGCAGCAAAGGCTGCAAGTATGCTGCCGCCGACACGAAGGGCCACGCTGCCGCGGTCGCCAAACACCTCGCCGCGCAGGGCGTCGCGACAGATTTCCCGGTGAACATCCACCTCACCGGCTGCCCGAACTCCTGCGCGCAACACTACTGCGGCGACATCGGCGGCGTGGGCGTGAAGCTCGCCGACGGCCGCGAGGGCTACCATGTCGTGCTCGGCGGCGGCATGGGCCCCGAGCAGGGCATCGCACGCGAGATCTTCCGCGGTGTCGCCGCCGAGGAGCTGCCCGCGCTCGTCGCGAAGATCCTCTCCACGTACCAGCAGCGCCACGCGCCCGGCGAGACGTTCGTGCAATGGGCGCGCCGCCACTCCGTGGGCGAGCTGCAGGAGCTGTTCTCCTGAAACCACCGAACTGTTTCCGCCATGCCCGTCGCCGCACCTTGCCTTCCTGAAACCGCGCCGTTCACGCCGGAGCAACGCGCGTGGCTCAACGGTTTCCTCGCCGGTCTCTACAGCCGCCAGGAGATCGCGGCCGGAACGCCCGCAGTGCCTGCCGCCCCGCCCGCGCCGGCGAAGACGTTGCTCGTCGTCTACGGCTCGCAGACCGGCACGTGCGAGGGGCTCGCCAAGAAATTCGCGAAGGAGGCGAAGAAACGTGGCTTCGCGCCCACGGTGCGCGACATGGGTGAGGTCGCGCTCGCCGCGCTCGCACAGGAGACGACCGTGCTGGTGATCACGAGCACGTACGGCGACGGCGAACCGCCCGACAACGCGAAGGTCCTGCACGCGGCGCTCGCCAGTGCCGGCGCCCCGCGGCTCGAGCAGCTCACGTTTGCGGTTTGCGCGCTCGGCGACCGCAACTACGCGAAGTTCTGCCAGTGCGGGAAGGAGTTCGACGAGCGGCTCGCCGCGCTCGGCGCGAAGCGGTTGCTGCCGGTCGCGGAATGCGAGGCGGGCGACAGCGCGAAGTTCGAAGCGTGGCTGGGAGCCGCGCTCGTCGCGTTGTCCGGCGACACGAGTGCGTCCGTCCCCTCGGCTCCGCCGACGACCGAAGCCGCCGAACCGGAAAGCGAGCCCGCCTACAGCCGCGCCCGCCCCTTCCCTGCCCCGCTGCTCGCGGTGCGCCGGCTGAGCGCACCCGGCTCGGAGAAGGAGGTGAACCATGTGGAGTTTTCGCTCGCGAATTCAGGAATCACCTACGAGGCCGGCGACGCGCTCGGACTGGTGCCGCTCAACGATCCCGCGCTGGCCGACGCCATCGCCGCGGCGCTCGGTTGCGATGGCGAGGAACCGGTGCCCACGCCGGCCGGGGAACTGCCGCTGCGCACCGCGCTCGTGCGCAACTTCGACCTCGGAAAACCAACGCCGGA
>JAEZSJ010000330.1 GCA_023443985.1 Verrucomicrobiota bacterium
ACCGGGGCGCGTGCCGCCTGGGCGAGGTGGCGCTGGTCGAGGCGGCGACGCCAGTCGCGCGCACCGGGCGGTGTTTCCGGCACGCGCTGCTCGACGAGAACGCGCTGCCGCATGTGGCGCTCGGCGCCGCGTATTCGTTCGCCGCGGGTCCGGGCGGTGTGCCGAACCGCAGCGTGCTGCATCTCGACCTGCCGGTGGAGGCGGAGGTGGAGTTGTCGTGAGAATGTGCGCGGTTGCAGGGTTGAATCCGGCGGGCGATGCGCCCAGAGGTCTGGTTTCCATGCGTCCGTTTCTCCCTCTCCTCGTTCTTGCCATGTTGAGCTCCGCCACGTCCGCCCTTCGCGCCGAAGATGCCGCCACGCCCGCCCCGCGCGCGATCGACTACGAATGGATGTCGGTCGCCACGTGGCGGAAGATGCACGACGAGGACGTGGCGATCGCGGCCCGGGGCGGCGTCGACGTGCTCTTTGTCGGCGATTCGATCACCGAGGGCTGGGAGTGGAACGAGGGCGAACACTGGAAGAAACATTTCGTGCCGCTCGGCGCTGCGAACTTCGGCATCGGCGGCGACACCACGCAGAATGTCCTCTGGCGTCTCGACCACGGCAGCGTCGGCGTGCTCCAGCCGAAGGTCGTGGTGCTGCTGATCGGCACGAACAACCTCGGCCGCGAGAGCGCTGCGCCGGCCGAGGTGGCGCGCGGCGTGGAGGCGATCGTGGCGAGGCTGTGCACCGCCTTTCCGGCGGCGAAGCTCATCGTGCACGGGGTGTTCCCGTGCGACGCCTCGGCGCAGGCGGAGATCCGCGGCCGCGTTGCGGCGCTCAATGCGGAGCTGCGCAAGCTCGACGGCGGCGACGGCCGGGTCCTGTTCCGCGATGTCGGTGCGCGGTTCCTCGAACCCGATGGCTCGATCTCGCCCGCCGTGATGCCCGACGGGCTCCACCTCTCGCCCGAAGGCTACCGCCGGTGGGCGGAGGAGCTGGCGCCGCTGGTGCACACGTTGCTCGGCCGGCCGGCGCGGTCCTGAGCCGGCGCGGGCCGTCGTGCGTTCACACGACAGCGGGGCCGGTTGCCTCGCGGGCGGGGCGGCGGCAGGCTCGGCGGCGTTGTACCCCACCTCATGCCCACCTCTCCCATTCTCCGCCGCGGAGCGCTGCTCGCGCTCGTCTGTATCCTGACTTCACTGTCGCCTGCGAAGATGGAGCAGTGGGTCGACGCCCAGGGCAAGTCCTTCAAGGGCGAACCCGCCCAGGCGCTCGGCCCGCTCGCCCTCTTCCGGTCGCCCAACGGGGGCGGCCGCCTGCTCCCGTTCGGGCAGCTGAGCACGCCGGACTGCCTCCGCTTTGCCGGCCAGTTGCGCAGCACACCCGCGCCGGCCGCCGACTGGTCGCGGACCGGGACCGAGCTCGGGGCGGAGTTCCCCGGCAACGTGCTGCGCGTCGCGGGGGATGCGCTCAAGCCGGCCGAGCTGAAGGGCCGGCCGGAGCCGAAGCTGTACGTGTTGTTCTTCGTCAGTTCCGGCGAGGGGCGGTCGTGGGAGGTCCTGGGCCGGTGCGGCTGGCGGCTGCACGAGCTGCAGAAACGCTACCCGCACGCCGTCGAGGGCCTCATGTTCGGCCTGAAACACGGCAGCCTCGACCACCGCAACATGGCGGTGCAGATGAAGGTGCCCTTCCTCGTCGCGGACTTTGCGGAGCAACCGAAGATGCGTGCGGTGCTCGCGCTGGTGCCGGCGGCCGGCTTCGGGCTCGTGGTGTGCGATCCCAACGGCGTGCCGCTCTTCGTGTCGCAGGTGGAGACCGACGAGGCGGCGCAGGCGCTCATGGCCGAGGTGGGGAACATCCTCGAGGTGATCCGCCCCGACAATCCGAAGGGGTGGAACGACAGCGAGCACTTCTGGAAGACCGCGCAGCCGGTGCTGCATGCGGGCGACCGGTGCGAGCCGCTGCTCGTGGGCGACCCGCTCAACGCCCTCAAGCTCCGGGAGCTGGGCGTGGAGTCGTTCGAGGCGGCGATCGACGTCTCGGCGGAGGGCGATGTCACCGGCGTGGCGATCGCGCCGGGCGCGGCGTGCCCGCCCGACCTCCTGGAACCGATCGCGCAGGCGCTCCACCAGGCGCGCCTCGTGCCGGCGGTCGACCATGGGCGGTTCGTGGCCGGAAGCCACCGGTACCGCTTCGGGGGCTACTGAGGGCCGGTCGCGGCCGCCGCGCTGAATCGAAAAAACGGGTACCGAAATTGCCGCTTGAAACGTGGCGGGTCGGAGCCCATGCCTCGTGCCGTTCTTTGGAAGCGCGCCGGCCGTATCGAAGCCGGTGCCGTCATGCTCAGCAACGCAGGGAAGGCCGTGCAATTCGGCCGCAGTTGCGCTGCGGTGACAGGTCACAGACCCCTCTCCCGTCCACCACGGGAAAAGCCAGTCGGACTCCGGTCCGGTGAAGGCGGGGGGCGAGGCGTCGGCAGTCGTGCGAAGGCACGCGCCGCGAAAACCTGAAGCCCGAATACCTGCCTGATCTGAGCCTCACCCCGGTCTGCGCGCTGCGATTGCGCGGCCCGGTCTCACTTCATCGCAAAAATGAAGGGTGGGAGTAGGAATGCGCTTCCGCCGGCGGGCCGTCTCCGGTCCGCGGGCATGCGATCGATCGTTTCTGCTCTCCCGCGTCACGATCCCCATGCTCCTTCGGCATCCGTTCAAGAACGTGCCGGTCCTCGCGACCGGCCTGGCATCCTCCGCGCTCGCGGCCTCGGCAGCGGGCGAGCTCTCGGCCTACGACACCGTGGTCGACCTTCCCGACTACGTGGTCAGCGCGACGCGCACGCCGCAGGACGTGCAGTCCACGACGAGCAGCGTCGATGTGCTGCCGCTGCTGCAGCTCGACCTCGCCCAGGTCGGCGACCTGCGCACCGCGCTCGGGACCGTGCCGGGAGTCAATATCGTAAATACAGGGGCGGTCGGCGGGCAGACCTCGGTCTTCATCCGTGGCTCGGCCTCGACGCAGACGCTCTTCGTCGTCGACGGCATCCCGATGAACTCGCGGTCGGCGCAGTCCAACAACTTCCTCGGCGCCGCCGATCTCGCCGGTCTGGACCGGATCGAGGTGTTGCGCGGGCCCCAGAGCACCCTCTACGGCAGCGCCGCGATGGGCGGCGTGGTCTTCATCGACTCCGCCCGCGGCTGCGGCGCGCCGACGGGCTCCGTCTCGACCACGTTCGGCTCGTTCGCCACGCTCGGCGCCTCGGCGGCCGTCAAGGGCGGGGTGGAGAAGTTCGGCTACAGCGCCTCGTTCGCCCGTTTCCACACCGACAACGACAAGCCGCACAACGCGTTCGACTCGTGGAGCTACTCGGCGCGCCTCGAGGGCACGCCCACCGAGAGCCTCGTGCTCGGGGCGACCTTCCGCGGCCAGCAGGGCGACGCCGAGGAGTACGTCTACGGCGACGCCACCGTCGCGGCGGACAACCATCTCACGACCGTCTACGCCCAGTGGAGCCGCGACAGGGAGTTCGCCTCCCGGCTCACCGCGGGCCAGCACCAGCGCCGCTACACCTACGTCGACGGCTACACCAACGAGATCCGCGACCGCCGGAGCATTGTCGACTGGCAGAACACCTGGTTCGACTTCCTCGGCGCCGAACTCGTGGGCGGCGCCACGCTCGAGCACGACCGCCACGTCACGGACGGTGTCGTCCACACCACCGACAACGCCGCCGGCTACTTCTCGACCACGGTGCATCCCACCAAGGACTCCACGGTCAACGCCGGCCTGCGCTACGACGACTTCGAGACCTTCGGCTCGGCATGGACCTGGCGGACCGGAGCCTCCTGGGTCCCGGTCGCCGGCACGAAGCTCCACGGCTCCGTCGGCACCGGGTTCTGCGCGCCCTCGCAACAGGACATCGACGGCAACCCCGCCTGGGGCATGCTGGGCAATCCGGACCTCGGCGCCGAGAGGTCGACCGGGTGGGATCTCGGTGTGGACCAGCGCCTTTTCAACGAGGCGGTGGTCGTCGGCGTGACGTATTTTGACACACGATACCGCGACCGGCTCGTCTATGTGTCGGATCCGGTGACCTGGATCGGGCGGACGGAAAACGTGAACCGCTCCCGCGCCACCGGCCTCGAGACGGCGGTCACCGCGGACCTCGGCCGGGGCGTGCGTGCCCGCGTGACGTACACCTACCTCGAGGCCCGCGACCTCACGGAGCGGAAACGGCTCGCCCGCCAGCCGCGCCACACCCTCGACGCCGAGCTCTCCGCGCAGCCGGGCGCCGGCTGGACGGTCGGGGCGGGCCTGCATGTCGTGGCCGGGCGGGTGGACTCGTATGCGCCGCTCGAGGACTACACGACGGTGCGTCTCTTCGCCAGTTGCGAGGTCGCGAGGAACCTCCTCCTGAAGGCGCGCCTCGAGAACGCCCTCGACGAGCAGTATCAGGAGGTCGCCGGCTACGACGCCCTGCCGTTCCGCGCCTTCGGCGGCGTCGAGTACAAGTTCTGATCGGGCCATGCGGACGAACGTCGATATCGAAGGAACGATGACAGAACGCCGGCTCCGCCCGCGTCCGGGCGCGGCGGCGGGCTCCGCTGTCGCGTTCCTTCCGCACTCGACGCTCGGCCTCCGTCCCTCGACCAACCCCGTCCTTTCTCACCGCTCATGAGAATCCCGCCGCTGCTGCCGGTCACGTTCCTCTGGTTCCTCTGCTCCCTCGCCGGGACGGCGGCGCCGGCGGACGGACCGGCGGCGGTGCGGGTCGTCTCGCAAACGGTGGGGACGGACGAGCTGCTGCTCGCCCTCGCGCGCCCCGAGCAGGTCGCGGCGCTCAGCCACCTCTCGCGCAACCCCGAGTTCACGACGGTCGCGGCCGAGGCCGAGCGCTACCCGCAGCTCGCGCCCGGCGACGCCGAATCGGTGCTCAAGTTCGCGCCCACGCTCGTGCTCGCCGCCGACTACAGCCGGCCGGAGCTCGTGCTGCAGCTGCGGCGGGCCGGCGTGCGGGTGCTGCGCTTCGAACGCTACAAGACCCTCGACGACTGCTACGCGAACCTGCGTGCGCTCGCGGCCGAGCTCGACGCGCAGGATCGGGCCGAGCGGCTGATCGCGGAGTGCGGACAGCGCGTCGCCACATTGCGGTCACGCCTGCAGGGTCGGCGGCCGGTGCGCGTCTTCGCGCCCTCGGTCTTCGGCATGATCCCGGGCGACGACACGACATTCGCGGACCTGTGCGAACACGCCGGCGCGGAGAACCTGGCCGCGACCCTCGGCGGGCTCCGCGGCCATGCGGCGATGCCCAGCGAGCAGATGATCACCTGGCCGGTGGAGCGAGTGGTGGTGGCGGCGGCGCAGTCGGAGGGGGCGCTGGCGCCGTACCTCGGGATGGTGCCGTACAAGTTCATGCCCGTCTTCCGCGAGGGCCGCGTGGCGGTCGTGGCGCCGCCCCTGATCTCCTGCGTCACCCACCACCGCATCGATGCCTACGAGCAGCTCGCCCGGCAGCTCCACCCGGAGGCGTTTCGATGATCCCGGCACGCTACGCCCGCTGGGGCCTGCCGGTCCTCGGGTTGCTCCTTTTCGGGCTGGCGGTGGTGTCGCTCGGCGCGGGCGACATGGCGCTCCCGCCGGCCGCGATCTGGCGGGGACTGCTGCGGCAGGACGAGTTGGCGGCCACGGTGCTCTGGCAGATCCGGCTGCCGCGGTTGCTCGTCGCGGTGCTCGTCGGGGCCGGGCTCTCGGCCAGCGGGCTGGTGATGCAGGCGTATTTCCGCAACAGCCTCGCCAGCCCGGGCCTGCTCGGCGTGAGCAGCGGGGGCGCGGCCGGCGCGGTGCTCGCGATCGCGGGCGGGCTGGCCTCGGTCTCGCTCTGGATGTTGCCGGCGGCGGCGGTGGTCGGCGCGTTCGCCGCGATCCTCGCCGTGATTGCACTGGCACGACGCGGCGCCAGCACGGAGCGGCTGCTTCTCGCAGGCGTCGCGCTCAACGCCCTGCTCGGCGCGGTCACCAGCTACGTGCTCTCCACGCAGACGGCGATCTACGAGCGCAACACCCGCATCCTCTTCTGGCTGCTCGGCGGGCTCGAGGACCGCACTTGGGAGCATGCGTTGATGGCCTCGCCCATCGTGCTCGCGGCGGTGCTCCTCTGGCCGCTCGGCCGGCCGATGGATCTGCTCAGCCTCGGCGCGACCGAGGCGCAGAGCCTCGGGGTCGACGTGAAGTCGGTGCGACGCTGGCTCCTGGTGCATTCGACGGTGCTCACCGCGGTCGCCACCGCGGCGGCCGGGACGGTCGGCTTCGTCGGTCTGATCGTACCCCATATCCTGAGACTGGCGTTCGGCCCCGAACACCGGCGGCTCGTGCCGCTGGCGCTGGTCGGCGGCGCCGTGTTCGTGCTCGGCTGCGACCTGGTGTGCCGCGCGGCGCCGGGGGTGCGGCTGGGGATCGTGACCGCGCTGGTCGGCGCGCCGTTCTTCCTGTGGTTGTTGAGGAGGCAGGCATGAGCACGACCACCCGCCAGCGACCACCGGCCGCGGCGCGCCCCCGCGGGCGACGCCCGGCGGATGCGGTCTGTCGGGTTGCCCCTGGCGGGCCCGCTCGCCTCCGTACCGCCCGGCGGCACGCCGCGGGCGCGGTCCGGCCGAATGTAACACATTGTATTACTTCCGCGGGTCCCGCCTCCGCGGCCGAGATTCGGGCGAATGTAACAT
>JAEZSJ010000344.1 GCA_023443985.1 Verrucomicrobiota bacterium
GTCCAGGGCGACCTGCGCTGGCTCGGGGTGCTGGTGCTGCTCGGCGGCTTCGCCTCGTGGCTGGCGCTGCGCCGCCTGCGCCGGGCGTTTGCCGTGGGGGCCATCGCCGCCGGGGCGGAGGCGACCGAGTCGCCGCGGACTGCACGGGCTGGCGAGGCGCAGGCCTGGCGCGGACGCTTCGAGGCGTCGCGCTGGCGCATCCTCGTGAACAAGGAGCTGCGGCTCGTGGGACGCGACCCGCTGCTGCTCGCCCGGGCCTCGAGCCAGATCATCATGGTCGTGCCGGCGCTCGCCAGCGCGTTCCTCTATCGCGCGAGCGTGGGCCTGGCCGGCGTCGCGCTCGTCGGCCCCGCCATGGCGTCAGCGCTGCTCGCGGCCCTGATGACCACGAACGACGAGGCTCCCGTCTTTACCGCGGCGAGTCCGCTGTCCCGGCACACCGCGGTCGCCGCGCGCGCCGCCGCCGCCGCCTTCTACCCGGCGATGCTCGGCTGGGCCATCGCCGTCGTCGTGCTATTTATGGGACATCCGTTCGTGGCGGCTCTCGCGGCCGTCGGCGCCACGCTCAACTCCGCCGCCGTCGCCTGGCTGACCAGCTGCACGGTGCGGACGCACACCGCGGAGGAGCGGGCCCGCAACAAGCAGCCGATGATCCTGGCGCAGACGTTCTACGGGATGTTCGTCGGCGGACTCGGCGCGGGCGGGGCGGGCCTGTGGGTCGCGGGCCACCCGATCGCCGCCGCGATTCCATTGACGATCGGGGCGCTCGGCGCCGCGGCCGGCTTCCTCGCCCGGCCGCGACGCGCGTGGAATCTCGGGTGAACGGTTGCACGACCGCGTTTGTGCCGTTTCCCCTCCTGATGCCCAACGTTCCCGGTCTGCGCTCCCCCTACGACAAGGTCGGTCGCCTCGTCCATTTCGGACGCATGCTCGACAAGATCCGCCTGCACGCCGCCGGCCGCCTCCCGGCCGAGTGGGTCGCGAACATCGGGGAATCGGTCCCACGCTTCTTCGACGCACGCTGTTGCCGTTTCCTCGGCGTGAGCCATGCCGATCTCGCCGCCCGCACCCTCCAGGGAGGCACCGACGACGAGATCCTCGCCTGGGCGCACGCACGAGGCACGCCGCGCAGCGACGAGGACTGCCTGGTCTGGAATGCCTTCATGATGAAACTCGGCTGGCGCGACGAGGCGTCCGAACGCCTTCGCCAGCGCGCCGCCGAATGCGGGCTCGCCGACGCGAAGGTCGACACGATGTTTGACCTGATCGAACTCGACGAAGACCGCGAGCCCCGCCGGCTCTGCGTCTGAATCCGCGCCTCCCGTGCCTCACGCCGTGGCGGCACGGGCCGGCGTTCCGCCTCCGCGTCGTCGCCGGCCGCGCGCGCCATCGCCACCGCGGGCGAACGGCAGCGGGCCGTACGCCTTCCCGTTCAGCTCTGGCTGAGCCGTTTCTTGGGCGCCTCGAAATAGGCGGCGTGCGCGCGGTGGAGGATCGCCGGGATCTGCGCGGCAAACGGGCTGCGCCGCAACACCGGCGCGAGCGTGGCGGCGTCGGCCTTGGCGGCGTTCTGTCCGGGGAACCAGTGGTCGGCCTGGCCGAGCAGGTTGTAGCGCATCTTCGCCCACGGCACGAGGTCGAGCCCTTCACCGTAGGTCCAGAGTCGCAGAATTTCGGTTACATTGATCTCGCCGGGCACGTCGACGTAGTGCGGCAGCCCCTCCGGCCAGCGCGCGCACCACTCGGCGCCGTGCACCTCGACGAGCCGTGCGCGCAGCTTCGCCTCGATCGGCGCGACGAGCTTCGCGGCGTCGGGGATCTGATCGACGATGGCGACGTGTTCGTCGAAGTCGGACGGTTTCGCCACGCCGAGGCTGAGGGTGTTGATCTCCGGGCGGGCGAAGCAGAAGAGGTCGTTCCACTGCATGGGGGAAAACGGCGCCGTGAGCTCCGCCATGCGCGCCGGTCGGTCCTGCAGGCGGCCGCCCTTGTCGTTGGGGCTGATGATGAAGATGCCCATGTCGTGCCGCTGCGCCGCCGCCAGCGCGGGGGTGTTGAGTGCATTCACGAAGTACCAATGCAGGTTCACGTAGTCGAACTCCCCGGTTTCGATCGCGTCGACGATGATGTCCGTCGTGGCATGGGTCGAGAACCCGATGAACCGCACCCGGCCTTCGCGCTGCAGCTTGCGGGCCTCGGCGAGGCAGCCGCCGGGGCGCAGCGACCACTCGAGGAGTTGGCGGGTGTTGATGCCGTGGAGCGACAGCAGGTCGACATGCCCGAGCCCGAGATAGCCCATCGACTTCTCGAACGTCGCGCGAAACTCCGCGGCATCGGCGCAGGGCGCGACCTTCGTCTGCACCAGCATCTTGTCGCGCGGGAGGCGCGGGAGGATGCGGCCGAGCTGCATCTCCGAGGTGCCATAGCCGCGGGCGGTCTCGATGTGGTTGATGCCCAGTGCGAGTGCGCGCTCGATGCAGGCCTCGAGGTTCGCCTGGCCGTCGGCGGGGATCTCGCCGGGCGGCACGTCCTGCCACTTGTGCTGGTAGCGCATGCCTCCGCAGGAGAACACGGGCATCTGCAACTCGGTGCGACCGAAGCGGCGATAGATCATCCCCGCTTTTCAGCCACACTGCGGGACCGAGGCAAGCCGGCGTCCGCCACGAGTGCAATATCCGCCGCGCGGCGACCGCCTCGGAGCCGGGGCACGGCGTGGCGCGCGACCGCCGGGCGGGGTGGCGCGAAGCGCGCCGTAACTGGTCCGGAAACGTTCCCCGTGGCGCCGGGGTTTCTGCTCCCGGTTTCGATGGTTGACCGGGTCTCCGGCGGCTCCGCACAATCCCCGACCATCTCTCCACGCGTGAAACCAGCCGCCGCCCCGCCACCGACCCACGTCGCCATCATCATGGATGGCAACGGCCGTTGGGCCAAGAAACGCGGCCTGCCCCGCATCGAGGGGCACCGGCGCGGAGTCGAGACGGTCCGCACCGTGCTGCAGGCCGCCAAGGACGCCGGCATCCGCTACCTCACGCTCTACGCCTTCTCCGCGGAGAACTGGAAACGCCCCGCCGCCGAGGTGAACGCGCTCATGCTGCTGCTGCAGCGCTTCCTCCGCAGCGAGACCAAGGAGCTCGTCGCGCAGCAGATCCGCCTGCACACCATCGGCCGCACGCACGAGCTGCCCGCGCCTGTGCGCAAGGAGCTCGACCGCGCGCGCCAGGCGACCGCGGCCTTCACGGAGCACCACCTCGTGCTGGCGCTCAACTACGGCGCCCGTACTGAAATTTCGGATGCAGCTGCCGCCTACGCCCGCGAGGTCGCCGCCGGCCGCGAGGACCCCGCCGACTGCAGCTACGAGAAGCTCGCGCGCCATCTCTACACCGTGGACCTGCCCGACCCGGACCTCGTCATCCGCACCTCCGGCGAGACCCGCATCAGCAACTTCCTCCTCCTCCAGGCCGCCTACGCCGAGTTCCTGTTCACCCCCACGCTCTGGCCCGACTTCTCGGCCGCCGATTTCCGCACCGCCCTCGCGGATTTTACGGGCCGCGAACGCCGTTTCGGCGCCACCGGCGACCAGGTGAAGCCGCAACGCTGACCGCCGCCGCCCCCGCCCGCCCGTGCTCAAGCGTACCATCACCACCATCATCCTCTGGCTCGCCCTCATCGGCCTGCTCTGGAAGTTCGGCCGGCCCGCAGCCGTGATCCTCACCACGCTGCTGGCCGTGCTCACCCAGCATGAGCTCTACGGCATGCTCCAGAAGATGGGGCACCGGCCGTTTCGCAAACTCGGCCTGATCCTCGGCGCGTCGATGCTGCTCGCCCCTTACGCGGTGCGCACCCTCGGACAGGGCCATCCGGTCGCCGGCCCCGGGCTGATGGGCTCGCTCATGGCGACGTTGATGGCGGCCGCGGTGATCATCTGCTGCATCCGCCTCCTCTACGAACGCGACCCCGCCCACCGATTCGACACCCTCGTGGCGACGGTCTTCGGCATCGCCTACGTGCCGTTCATGTTCCACTTCGTCATTGAGCTCTTCTTCCTGCGCGAGAATGCGAACCAGGGGTTGATGCTCGTCGTGTGGTTGGTCGCGGTCGTGAAGTTCTGCGACACCGGCGCGCTGCTCGTCGGCTCCGCGATCGGCCGCCACAAGATGTCGCCCACGATCAGCCCGAAGAAGAGCTGGGAGGGCCTGATCGGCGGTGTCGCCATCTCGTCGATGGTCGGCGCCGTGCTCGTGCATCTGTTCCGCAGTCGCGGCCTCTACCCCGAGAACTTCACCGTGCTCTGGAGCGCGCTGGCGGCGGTGCCGATCGCATTGCTGGGCGTCGTCTCCGACCTCATCGAGTCGATGATCAAACGCCGCGCCGACATCAAGGACTCGGGCCGCACCGTCCCGGGCATCGGCGGCGCCTTCGACCTGACGGACAGCGTCATCCTGACCGCGCCCGCGGCGTACATCCTGTTCGCCTACCTGCTTCGGCTCTGAACCGGGTCCCGGCTTCCATGGCGTCCCGCAAACGCATCGTCCTGCTCGGCGCGACCGGTTCCATCGGCGAGAGCGCCCTGCGCGTGATCGCCGCCCACAGCGACGCCCTCCAACTCGTCGGCATCGGCGCGCGGGCCAACACCGCGAAACTCGCGGCGATCGCGCACCGGTTCGGTGTGCCGCATGTCGCGCTCGGCGACGCCGCCGCGGCCGCGGCCGCGCAGCGGGACCTGCCATTCCCCGCCGGCACGTCACTGCACGCGGGCCTGGACGGGCTCACCACGCTCGCCACCCTGCCCGAGGCCGACCTTGTCCTCGTCGCCATCGTCGGCACCACCGCGCTCGAGCCGACCCTCGCCGCGATCGCCGCCGGCAAGGACATCGCGCTCGCCTCGAAGGAGATCCTCGTGCTCGCCGGCAAGTTCGTGATGGCCGCCGCCGCCGCGCACGGGGTGCGCCTGCTGCCCGTCGACAGCGAGCACAACGCCCTCTTCCAGTGCCTCGCCGGCGCGCCCACGCGCACCGTGCGGCGCATGATCGTCACCGCCTCGGGCGGGGCGTTCCGCGACCGCCCGCCCGCGGAGCTCGCCCACGTCACCCCCGCGGACGCTCTCCGTCATCCCAACTGGTCGATGGGCCCGAAGATCACGGTCGACTCCGCCACGCTGGCCAACAAGGGCCTCGAGATGATCGAGGCCCAATGGCTCTTCGGCCTGCGGGCAGAGCAGATCGAGGCGGTGATCCACCCGCAAAGCATCGTGCACGGGCTGGTCGAGTTCACCGACGGCAGCATCCTCGCCCAGCTCACGCCGCCGAGCATGACCTTCGCGATCCAGCACACGCTGCTGTTTCCCGGGCGCCCGCCGGGCGTCGAGCCCACGCTCGATTTCACGAAGCTGCTCGCACTCGATTTCCGCCCCGTCGACGACGCGCGGTACCCCTGCCTCCGCCACGCGCGCGCCGCCATGCGGGCGGGCGGCACGGCTCCCGCCGTCTTCAACGCCGCCAACGAAGTCGCCGTCGCCGCCTTCCTGGACCACCGCCTGCCCTTCCTCGGGATCCATCGCATCGTCGGCGAGACCCTCTCCCGTATCCCACACGTGGAACCCGCGACCCTCGACGAGGTCCTCGAGGCCGACCGGCGGGCGCGTGCGACCGCCGAGCAACTCCTCCGCCAAGCCTGACCCCCATCCCAGCTCCCCATGCAAGGAAACGTCCTCGATCTGCTACTGGCCAAACCGTGGTTGCTGCTCGTCGCCGTTTTCTGCCTCGGCCTCTCCATCTTCGTCCACGAGCTGGGCCACTACCTCGCCGCCCGCTGGCGCGGCCTCCACGCGCCGCGGTTCTCCATCGGCTTCGGCCGCAAGATCTGGTCGTGGACGAACCGCCACGGCACCGAGTTCCGCCTCTCCTGGATCCCGTTGGGCGGTTACGTCGCCCTCCCCCAGCTCGCCGACATGGGCTCGCTCGAGGGCGCCGAGGGTGAGGAGACGAAACCGCTCCCGCCGATCGGCTATCTCGACAAGGTCATCGTCTCCATCGCCGGCGCCGCCTTCAACATCCTCTTCGCCATCCTCCTCGGCACCGTCCTCTGGGGCGTCGGCCAAGAGGTCGCCACCGGCTCCCAATCGACTGAGATCGGCTACGTGATGCCGACCCTCACCCGCGCCGACGGCGAGAAGGTCCCCAGCCCCGCCGCCGTAGCCGGCCTCCAGGTGGGCGACGTGATCCGCTCCATCGACGGCAAGCAGACCCGCGTCTGGAACGACGTGCTCAAGTCCCTCATCTTCGGGTCCGGCCGGACCGACGAGGGCAAGCGCACCGCCGAGTTCGTCGTCGAACGCGCCGGCCGCCGCCTCACCGTCACCCTCTATCCCGAGCTCGCCACCAAGGGGAAGATCCGCCGCGTCGGCATCGGCGCGGCCAATACACTCAACGTGCAGAGCGTGACCGAGGGCAAACCCGCCGCGCGCGCCGGGTTCCAGGCGGGCGACAAGCTCCTGCGCGTCGGCGGCGTGCCGATCCGCAGCGAGATGACGCTGACCGACCTCCTCGCGGCCGCCCCGGCGGCACCGCACACCGTGACCGTCCTTCGCGCCGGCGGCGAAGCCACCCTCGAAATCCCCGCCGGCGTCCTTCCGGAGCGGCTGCAGGACTGGGGCGCCGAGTGGCTCTACGACAGCGTGCGGATCCACAGCAACCCGGTCGCGCAGGTCTGGAACCAGATCGCCGAATCCCTCCAGACGCTCTGGATCGTGGTCAACCCCCGCAGCGACATCCGCGCCACCGACATGGGGGGGCCGCTCGAGATCGTGCGGCAGTTCGTCTTCGCCGCCGACGACGGCGTGTTCACGCTCATCTACTTCGTCCTGCTCATCAACGTCGCGCTCGCGGTCTTCAACCTCCTGCCGATCCCGGTGCTCGACGGCGGCCATGTCCTCTTTGCCACCCTCGCCAAACTGCGCGGCCGCCCGTTGCCCGTGAACATCGTCGCCAACGTGCAGACCGTCTTTCTCGTGCTGCTCCTCTCGCTGATGTTGTACGTGCTCACCAACGACGTGCGCCGCATCGCCCGCGACGCCCGCCCTGCCGCCGAGTCCGAGGACGCCCCGCCCGCCAAGCCGTAGCCCGGAAACCGCCGGGCCGCCATCCGCCGCCGAAGGCCGGCCGAGGCGCCCCGGGCATCCAAGTCGTGGCCGCCGTGCGTCACCCGGCGTGGGGTGCTTGCACCAAGGCGATCCCCACCGCCCGATCCGATTCGCCCAGCTCCGCCCGCGCCTGCTCCATCTCCACCAGGATCCGCTCCGCCCGCTCGTAGAACCGGCCCCCCTGCTCCGTCAGCTGCACCCGGCGACCCGAACGGTCCACCAACCGGCACCCGACATCCGCCTCCAGCGCCCGCATGGAGTGGCTGATCGCGCTCTGCGTGAGGTGCAGCTCCCGCGCGGCGAGCGTGAAACTCTGCCGCCTCACCACGGTGAGGAAGACCAGCAGCTGCCGGCTGTCGAGCGGGTGTTTCATTTTGCGCAGGGTCGCCCCGGCCACGAGGCTCAGACCCATCCAGCAACCCGCGGGCCAACCGGGCCCGCACTTCGCATCTCGCGTCGCGCGTCGCATGAAACCCGCCGTCTCCGTCGTCCTGCCCGTCTTCAACGCCGCCGGCACCCTGCCCGGGTGCCTCGCCTCGTTGGGTGCGCAGACGTGCGCCGATTGGGAACTGGTTGCCGTCGACGACGGCTCTGCGGATGCCACGCCGCAACTTCTCGCCGCCGCCGCCGCGGCCGATCCCCGCGTGCGGGTGCTCACGCAGGCCCATGCCGGCATCGTCGCGGCGCTCAATGCGGGTCTCTCCGCCGCCCACGCGCCGCTCATCGCACGCCTCGATGCAGACGACCTGTGCCACCCGCAGCGGCTCGCTCGCCAGATCGAGTATCTCGCGCACAACCCCGCGACCGGCCTGTGCGCGACCCAGGTGGAGTTCGGCGGCGACCCCTTGAAGAACCGGGGGTACGCCCTGCACGTCGAGTGGACCAATTCGCTCCTGTCGCCCGCGGAGATCGCGCTCAACCGATTCATCGAAGCCCCCGTCGCGCATCCGTCGGTGATGTTCCGCCGCGAGCTGCTCGCCGCCCACGGCGGTTACCACGATTGCGGTTGGCCGGAAGACTACGACCTCTGGCTGCGCTGGCTCGAAGCGGGTGTGGTGTTCGCCAAGCTTCCCGAGAAGCTCGTGCGCTGGAACGATTCGCCGCGGCGCCTCTCGCGCACCCACCCTCGGTACGCCGTCGAGGCCTTCTACCGGTGCAAGTGCCACCATCTCGCCCGTTGGCTCCGCCGCGAGCTCGACGCCCGCCCGCTCTACCTGCGCGGCGCCGGAAAGATCACGCGCCGGCGCTTCGCGGCGCTGGCGGCGGAGGGCTGTCCGCTCGCCGGCTATGTCGATGTCGACCCGCGCAAGCTCGGCGCCCGCATCGGTGGCCTGCCCGTGCTCGCGCCGGAGGCGGTGCCGCCCGCCGGCGAGTGCTTTGTGCTCGGCGCGGTCGGTTCCCGCGGCGCCCGCGAATTCATCCGCGCCCAGCTCACAGCCCAAGGCCGTCGCGAAGGCCGCGACTTCCTCCTGGTCGCGTGAACAGCGCGCCCGCGCGGCTCGTTCATTCCCGTTGGGCGCCGGCCTGATGGACCGAAGGCCCGTCCCGGCTCTGGGGCGTTCCGCTGCGCGCGTGTTCTCGCCCCTCGCCGCTGGCCTCTACTTCACCCCCAGCTTCTTCAGCTTCGGCGCGATCACGGCCCGGCAGTAGCCTTGGTTCGGATTCCGCCTGTAGTAGCCCTGATGGTACGCCTCGGCCTCGTAGAACTTCTCCAGCGGCACGAGCTCCGTGACCACGCGCGCCGCGAGCCGCTCCTGGATCGCGGCACGGGCGCGCTCGGCCGCGAGTCGTTGCGCCTCGTCCGCATAAAGGATGATCGAGCGGTACTGCGGGCCCTCGTCCGGCCCCTGGCGGTTGAGGGTGGTCGGGTCGTGCACCAACCAGAACTTCTCCAGCAGCGTGTCATAGCTGATCGCCGCCGGGTCGAAGTCGATGCGTACGACCTCCGCGTGTCCCGTCCTTCCGGTGCATACCTCCTCGTAGCTCGGGTTCCGGACGTGGCCGCCCGCGTAGCCCGAGACGACCGCCTTCACGCCGGGCAACGTCTCGAAATACGCCTCGAGGCACCAGAAGCAGCCGCCGCCGAGATAGGCGGATTGCGGGGCCGGAGCGGTGGACGAGGCGGCGGATTCGGGAGCGGCATTCATGATCGGGAAGTACAACACCGCGAACGCGGCGGGAAGAATTCGGCGGACAACGGCGAACATGGGCGCGCACGATCCCCCGCCTCGCTTCCGGCGCAACTCCTCCGCGCACTCCGCAGCACAACTGTATCCGCACCGTCGCCGTTGCAGCACCGCTGATCGCCGGCCCGCCCTCCCGACGACGCGGCCCCATCGCCCGGATTGACATCCCCCGACGACCGGCCTCTCTACCGCGCCGTGACTCCGCTCCGCCGCCTTCTCGCGTTCGTCCTGCTCGGCTCCTGGCTGATCGCGACGCAACATTGCGCGCTCGAGGCGGCGGGGTGGTTGGACTCGCACGCCGAGGACGCCTCGTTCGTCTGTTGCGCGGAAACGGGTCCATGCACCCACGATGGCTGCGGCCAAATCGAACGAGGATCGCTTCCCGGGTCGGGCGCCTCGCTCAAGGTCACGCCGCCGGCGCTGCACATGGGCCCCTGCGCCCTGTGCCTGCTGCTGGCCCCTCCGGCCTCCTCGCCGGAGCCGGCGGTCCGCTACGCCGCCTGGGCCGACCATGCCGTCGGCTGGGTGCCCGCTTGGCATCTCGCGCGCCGGGCGGCTCAGCCGCCGCGCGCCCCGTCGTTGCGCCTCGCCTGATCGGTCCCGGCGCGGACTGATCGGCCCCTTCCTCCCACCGTCCCGCACCGCGCGGGCGGTCCGCCCGTGTCCGCGGTGCCGCCGTGCCCGGACCTCTCCAACCGTCCGCCCCACCTCTTTCCTCCATGAAGCGTCCTGTATCCTTTTTCCATTTTTCCACCCTCCTCGGGCTCCTCGCCCTCGCGCCACGCGGCGCCGGCGCCGCGGATGTCCCCGCTCCGCCACCGACCGATGTCCCCGCCATTGTCGACACCATCCTCGCCGCCAACCCGGAGCTCGCCTTCTACGAGGCGGAGATCGCCGCCGCCCGGGCGGACCGACACGCCGCCGGCGCCCGCGAGAACCCCGAACTCTCCCTCGATGTCGGCCGCAAACGCGTCACCGCCGCCGGCGGAGTGCTCGTCGGCGAAGGCACCGCCTGGTCGGTGTCGCTCGCCCAGACCTTCGAGTGGCCCGGCCGCCTCGCCCTGCGC
>JAEZSJ010000020.1 GCA_023443985.1 Verrucomicrobiota bacterium
CCGGAGACCCGTGCGGCGCAGCCGGACGCGGGCGCCGGCGACCCGGTGGCGGACGCGCCGTGAGCGCGCCGCGTCACGGCTGTCGACGCTTCAGCGAGGCGAGGTGCTCGCGCAGGCCGGGGAAGTCGGGCTGCAGGCGCAGGGTTTCCTCCCAGCGGGCGAGGGCGCCCGCGCGGTCGCCGGTGAACCAAAGCATGTAGCCGAGCCCGACCTGGGCCGCGGTATCGGTCGGCACCAATTCGATCGCACGTCGGAAATGCGGAATCGCGGCGGCGAACGACCGGCGGCGCGCGAGGATCTCCGCATAGGAACGGTGCAGCTCCGCCGGTTGCGGCGTGGAGGCGATGGCGTGCGTGACGACCGCATCGGTCTCTTCGGTGCGGCCGGCGGCCTCGGCCAGGCGCATGAGGCCGAGGTGGGCCGGCACCAACGTGGGCTGGGCGACGATGGCGCGGCGGAAGTAGGCCGTGGCGCGGTCGCCGGCTCCCTGTTTCTCGCAGAGCAGACCCGCGGCGAGCGCGGCGGACGCGAGCCGCGGGTCGCGCGCCAAGGCGGCGTCATAACCGGCGAGCGCCTCCTCAAAGCGCCCGAGCGAAGCCAGCATTCCCGCCCGTTCTTGGCGCAACATTGCATCGTGGGGCCGGAGGGCGACGGCCTGGTCGAGCGCGGCGAGGGCTTGGTCGGCCTGGCCCGTGGCGAACAGGAACGAGCCGTGGGCGAGGAGGAGGTCGGCCGACCGCGGTGCGAGCGCCAGCGCGCGCGTGAAGAGCGGGCGCGCCTCCTCGGCTCGTCCGTCCTGCTGCAGGAGGATTGCGAGCCGTTCGAGCACGGTGGCATGGGCCGGGTGGGCGTCGTTGGCGGCGCGCAGCAACGCGAGGGCTTCCGCGCGCGCACCGCGGAGGAGTGCGGCGTGGGAAAGCGCCACCTGGACGTGGGGCGCGTCGGGGTGCTGCGGCGACACGGCATGTAGGAGCTCCTCGGCCTCGGCGGGACGCTGGAGGGCGAGCAAGTAATGGGCGAACTCCAGACGGGTGGCGAGGTCGGCGGGTTCGAGATCGAGAGCGGTCCGGTAGCGGCGGATCGCGGTCTCCGCGTGCCCTTCCAGCGACTCGACCCGGGCCAGGGTGATGGCGGCGACCCGGTTGCGCGGATCGAGCGCGAGGGAGCGCTCGGCCTGCGCGCGGGCGTCGACGAGCCGGCCCGCCGACGCGTAGCTGAACGACAGGAAGGCGTGCGCGACCGGGTTGTTTCGGGTGGCCGCGACGGCGTGCTCGTTGAGGCTGATCGGATCCCGCCAGAAACCCTGCTGGTGCCAGGTGCGGGCACCGCACCCGAGGACGAGCAGAGCCGCCAACGCGCCGTGCACCCAGCGGGGGAGCACGCCTGCTGAATAGTGACGCGCGGTCCAGAGCAGGGCGAGCCCCCAGCCGAGCATCGGGAAGTAGGTGTAGCGGTCGGCCATGGACTGGAAGCCCACCTGGACCAGGCCGCTCATGGGGAGCAGGGCCACCACGAACCACAACCAGCCCACGACGAGCCACGGTTGCGTGCGACGGACCCGCCAGGCGAACCAGCTCACGGCGGCGACGAGGAGCGCCGCAGCCGCGACAGTCGCCGCCGGCCACCACCCAGGATGCGGATACGCGATGCAGAGGTCGAAGGGCCAGAAGAAGTTCCCGAGATACCGTGGCAGGGCCACGACGGCGTTGGCGAGCCGTGCACCGGGCGGCAGGTGGAGCACGAAGTCGCCCGCGGCGGTCTGCGTGCGGATCGTGATCAGCGCGAAGAGGCCCGCGAGAGCGGCGAACGGCAGCTTCTCGAGCAGGAGGGCGGCGGTGCCGGGGCGTGCCGTGGTGGCGGTTCCCGCCGCGACGGGGGCGAAAGGGAACCGCGCGAGGGGCCAGTAGTCGAGCAGCAGGAACACCCCCGGGAGCGTCACCATGCTCGGTTTCGAGAGCAGGGCGGCGGCGAAGGCGAGCACGGTCATCCCGTACCAGCCACCGGCGCGGAGTCCGACGGCGCGGCGGCGCGCATAGGCCAGATAGGCGAGCAGGGTGAGCAGGCCGAAGGCGACGCTGACGACATCCTTGCGTTCGCTGATCCAGGTGACGGATTCGACGCGCAGCGGATGCCAGGCGAAGAGCGCGGCGCCGAGCGCGCTGGTCCAGAAAGTGCCGGTGAGGCGCTGCAGCAGGAGGAAGGCGAGCACGGCGTTGAATGCATGCCAGAGGATCCCCTGCAGATGGTGGCCGGCGGCTTCGAGTCCGAAGAGTTCGATGTCGAGGATGTGGCTGAGGCGGACGAGCGGATTCCAGATGTCGCCCTGGCCGGTGAACGCCCAGCGGAGCGCCTCCGGGGTGAAACCGCCCTGGATGGCGGTGTTCTGGACGATGTACCGGGGGTCGTCGTAATCGGCGAACCCGTAGCCGATCGAGCGGCTGAACAGCAGGAAGGTCGCGCTGGCGAGGAGGAGCGCGACGAGGGCGGTGCGGAGCGTCGGGGCGGCGCGATCTGGCATCGCCGCAACTGAAGCGTGCCTTGCGGGCGGTGGGAAGGCGGAAGCGCGCGGCCGGCGCACCGGCTCAGGCGGTCTCGCGGGCGCCGAGCAGCTGCTCGAGCACGAGAGCGAGGTCGGCGAGTTCGTAGGGTTTGGAGACCATGCCCTTGAAGCCGAAGGCGCGGTGGTCGGAGAGCACGGGATTGTTGGAGTAGCCGCTCGAGACAATCGCGCAGACGGACGGATCGACCCTCCGCAACTCGCGGATCGTCTCCTCACCGCCGAGCCCGCCGGGGATGGTGAGGTCGAGGATCACGACCGAGAAGGGGCGGCCCTCTTCGCGTGCCGCAGTGTAGGCCCGGATCGCCTCGGCGCCGTCGGCGACAGTGGTGGGCTCGAGTCCCAGACGGGCGAGCATGGTGCTGGCGAGGCGGCGGATGCTCTCCTCGTCGTCCAACACCAACGCGCGACCGTGGAGCGTGGTCTTGGGGGCGGGGGCGGCGGCGGGCGGCGGCGCGGGAGTCTCCAGCCGGGCCGCCGGCAGCCAGATGCGGAAATGGGTGCCCTCGCCGAGCTTGGAGTCGACGGTGACGTGGCCCTGGTGCTTTTTCACGATCGAGTGGACGGTGGCGAGGCCGATGCCATGTCCGGACTTCTTGGTCGTGAAATAGGGGTCGAAGATGCGCGGCAGGGCCTCGGCCGGGATGCCCGGACCGGTGTCCGCGATCGTGAGACGGACATAGCGGCCCGCGGCGAGGATGGGATGCCCGGCGGTGATCGGTTCGTTGGCGAGCGCGAGCTCGACGCGGCCGCCCTGCGGCATCGCCTGCACGGCGTTGATCACGACGTTCTGCACGACCTGGCTGATCTGACCCTTGTCGACCTCGGCGGGCCAGAGGTCCGGAGCGAAATCGAAAGATGGAGACACGGTCGACCCGTGGAGGGCGAAGCGGGTGGCCTCCTGCACCACCTCAGCCAGCGGCACGGCGGTACGGACGGGGTTGCCGCCTTTGGCGAAGGTGAGGAGCTGCATCGTGAGGTCGCGGGAGCGGCCCACGGCCTTCTCGGCCTGGTCGAGGCAGGCGAGGGCGTCGTCGTCGAGGCGGGGGGTGTCGCGCAGGAGCGAGAGGTTGCCCATGACGACGGTGAGGAGGTTGTTGAAGTCATGGGCGATGCCGCCGGCCAGCAGCCCGAGCGCCTCGAGACGGGAGGTGCGCTGCAATTCGCGCTCGAGGTGGGCCTCCCGCTCCAATTGGTGGCGGATCTGGTCGGTCTGCTGCCGCACGCGGCGGCGCAACGCCACGCCCCAGAGGCCGATGAGGATGGCGCCGAGGGCGAGCACGCCGGCGATGACCAGGATGCGCCCCCGCGTGAACCACGGCGGGCGATGGAGCACGTGGACATCGTCGGGCCCGCGGAGGTTGAGGCGCGGGAGCGAGGGCCGGCCGGCGGCGTCGTACTGGAGGTCGTGCACGCCGG
The DNA here is from genome assembly GCA_023443985.1 of Verrucomicrobiota bacterium. GTDB lineage: Bacteria > Verrucomicrobiota > Verrucomicrobiia > Opitutales > Opitutaceae > CAJCBL01. Next base: position 3,977 of record JAEZSJ010000020.1, read on the forward strand.
TGAGACGGAGCTGGCTGCCGATGGGCCAGGAGGACTCGCCGCGCAGGTAGGCTTCGGCGAGTGTATTGCCGGACTGGATCGTGAGGCGGGTGCGCCCGCCGGCGTCGGCGGTGGAGATCAGCACGCCCTCCAGGCTGACGATCTGGCCGACGTGCGCCGGGCGCGCCCAGTCGCCAGTGGCCAGTTCGCGCGGCGTCGGGAGCGTGCCGGCACCGGTCCGGCGCACGAGCGCCTCCCGCAACGCGAGGCGGCGGCCCTGGTGGCCGAGGAAACCCACCGCCTCGATCTGGTCACCCGGAGCGAAGGGTGCGGGATCGCGCGCCAGCACCAGCAGCGAGGCCCCCTCTTCGAGCAAGGCGAGCGACTCGCCCGGGTCCTGGTGGGCGACGAGGCCCCGGACGCGGATGCGTTGGGCGTCGGTCTCGATGGACCCGTAGCGGCCGAGGTTCCGGAGCGATCGCAGGGGGCGGGCGAACGGGTCGGGCAGGGCCTGCTCGGTGATCTGGATCGCGGCAGCCCCGGGCACCCAGAGGTTGACGGAGCCGAGTTGGCCCTGCTCGTTGGTCGAGGAGGTGCAGACGCCCCGGAGGCGAACGACCGAATCGAGCACCGGACCGATCGCCTCGTCGACGGCGATGGTCGCGTGAAAATCTCCCGAGGGCGTGGCGACCACGAGGCGGTTCCAGGGCGGCCGGCGTTCGAGTTCGCGGACATAGCCGGTCAACTCGACGAACCGGGCCTCCTTGGCTCCGGTCATCGCCTGGTCCAGCGAGACCACCTCCGGCGAGGGCAGGGCGGCGTCGCCGGCCCGCGCGACCGCGCTCGCCTCCACCGCCGGGGCGAACACGCCCATGCGGGTGTTGCCATGCACCTCGATGCGGCGGCCGGGGGGCGGAGCGGCGACCTTGCTCGTGTTCCGGAAGATGCTCACGCCGCCGCTGGCGTCCTGCAGGAAGAAGAAGGGCGCCTCGGGATGGGACCAAGTGACCACGCCCGCGAGCAGGACGGGGCGGGCGGAGGCGGCGTCGTCGATGGACAGTTCGCCGACCTGGGCGGCCAATCGGAGCGGTTGCCCCGGATCGGCGGGCACGAGCGCGGTGCGCTGGCCCTTGGCGAGACGATAGGTGGGGTCGGCGAGCTGCCAGTCGGTGCCGGACACGCGCGGGTAGCCGATCGCCTCGACGGCGGTGCCGTTGGGACAGGGGAGGGTCTGGGCGTTGCGCAGCTCGATCTGCCCGGAGTCGTCTCGGATCTGCAACCACTTGCCGGACTCCTGGCCGACGGCGGCGCCGGCCACGCGGACGAGGACATCCGCCGGGCTGTCGGCGAGCCGGGCGATCGGAGTGCGGGGAATCTCGAAGCGCGGGTCGTCGTCGAGTCGGGCGATGCGGCGGATGTGCGCGCTCGAGGGGACCATGAGGTTCAGGACGGCGAGGGCGCCGGCGGGGTCGAGCGTCGGGCTATAGACACCGGTAAAACGGATACGCTCGCCAAGCAGGTTGGGTGCGGATTCGCCCGGCCCCAGACGCAGCCAGAGCTGGGCGAGCCGGCCCTGGATCGAAAGCAGATACTGCTGGTGGCCGAAGAGCGGGGGCGCCATCCGGTCGACCAGCGCCTCGGCGGTGACGAGACGGTTGCTCAACGGGCCGATGTGTTCGATGCGGTGCTCCATCGGGAGCGGGACGGGCGAACCCGGGCCGCGGACCTGCAGGATCGCCCCGGCGAACGTCAACTCATGGGCGTTGGGGAGCTTGCCGAATGCGATGATCCGCTGTCCGGACTTGATCGGCAGCGGCCGGGGGCCGGGGTTGACGTAGGCTGCGGCGGTTTCGTCCTGGACCCAGAGCGTGTGCCACTCGTTGTCGTAATAGGTGACCTGGCAGTCGAACCGGAAGGTGAGAGGCTTCTCCTTGGCCTCGGCGGAGAGCGCCCAGAACTCCTGCAGCGAGTTGACCACCGTCTCCGCCTGGAGCGGTACACAGAGAAGGAGGGCGCCTGCGGCGCGGAGGCAGGCACGACGGAGCCCGGGTAGTAGGTCGCCTAGCATGAGTGACCGGTGAGTGTAGCGCGTTTGACGATAAGTTCCCTGCCGGAGAAGGCGAGCCCGGCGACCGGTGTCGTGAAGACGGAAAAAAGGCCGGGCCCGCGAGCGGGCCCGGCCGGGAGGCGTCGGGACGGGATCAGCGAATGATCGCGAGCGTCTGGCCGGCCTGCACGAGTGCGCCCTGGGCGACGAGGATCTCGGCGACGAGGCCGTCGTGCGTGGCGACGATGGCGGTCTCCATCTTCATCGATTCGAGGACGAGGATGGCGTCGCCGGTCTTCACGTGTGTGCCGACCGGCTTCTCGATGCGTAGCACGAGACCGGGGAGCTGGGTGGTGACCGGCTGGCCGGTGCCGGTGCCCGCGGCGGCGGGGACGACGGCGGTCCTGGCCGCAACCTCCTTCACGCCGACGGGGTAGCTGGTTCCGTTCACGAGCGCGGTGGCGCCGTCAAGAATGACATGATACGTGCGGCTGTTGAGCTCGACATCGTAGGCGACCGGGGCGGCGGAGGCCGACGCGGTGGCGCCGGGGGCCGGGGCGGCCTCGGTCTTGGCGACGTTCTTGCGCACGCCGATGGCGCCGTTGCCCTTGAGGAAGGCGATGCCCTTCTCCTCGCAGGCGGAGGCGATGAAGATGTTTTCCTCGGTGGTGGGCAGCCCCTCCTTCTCGAGGAGCGTCCTGGCGGCGGCGACACCGCGCTTGGGGTCCTGCTCGATGGCGGAAAGATGGTCGGTGGTCGGCTGCATCTTGAGCTGTGCGGCGGCGATCCCCACGACCTCGGGATCGGGCGCGACGGGGGTCTTTCCGAAGTAGCCGAGCACCATGCGGCCGTAGCCGTCGGCGATCCGTTTCCAGGGGCCGAACATGACGTTGTTGAACGCCTGCTGGAAATAGAACTGGGAGACGGGGGTGACGGAGGTGCCGAAGCCGCCCTTGCGCACGGCCTCGCCCATGGCGGCGATGACATCGGGGTATCGGTCCATGAGGCCGTTGTCGCGAAGCATCTGTGTATTCGCGGTAAGGGCACCGCCGGGCATCGGGAAGAAGGGGATGAGTGGTTCGACGCGCATCGCCTCGGGCGGGAAGAAGTAGTCCTTCAGGCCCTCCTTGCAGCGCTCGCCGAGCTGCATGATCTTGTGGATGTCGACATCCAGCGAGTAGCCGGTGCCGCGGAGGGCGTGCCACATCGTGATGATGTCGGGCTGGCTGGTGCCGCCGGAGAGCGGGGCGATGGCGAGGTCGATCTGATCGGCGCCGGCGTCGATGGCGGCACGGTAGGCGGTCACGCAGGTGCCGGCGGTGTCATGGGAGTGGAAGGAGAGGCGGGCCTTCCCGCCGAGGAGGGCACGGGCCATCTTGATCGTGTCGTGGACCTTCTGGGGACGGGAGGTGCCGGAGGCGTCCTTGAAACAGATCGATGAATACGGAATGCCGGCGTCGAGAAGCGAGCGGAGGGTCTTCTCGTAGAAGTCGACCTCGTGGGCGCCCGCGCAGCCCGGGGGCAGCTCCATCATGGTGACGACCATCTCGTGGTTGAGGCCGGCCTCGGTGATGAAGCGGCCGGAGTCGATGAGGTTGGAGACGTCG
>JAEZSJ010000215.1 GCA_023443985.1 Verrucomicrobiota bacterium
GGGGGGCGGTTGCGCGGGTTCTGGCCGCAGAGCAGCCAGAGCACGAGCGGGGCGCCCGCGAAGGTCGCCGCGGCGACCGCGGCCGGGCGCGGCGCGCGACGGAGCAGGGCGAGCGCGACGGCGACGCCCACCGCCACGCCGGCCAGGAGCAGGTTGGTGAACTTCACCGCGCCGTAGAGCGCGAGCAGCGCGGCATGGAGCCAACCGGAACGCGGCTCCTCCTCGTCGCCGAGCTGGCGGAGCAGGCGCCAGCCGAGCAGCGCGATCACGATCATCTCGAGCGCGTCCTCATAAACCACACCGAAGAGCACCGCGAAGGCGTAGAAGAAGAAGCGCGAGAGCGGCGGGAGCCTGCGGCCCTCGGAGGTGAAGAGCCACGCGGCGAGCATCGCCTGGAACGCCTGCCACGCGATCATCTCCCAGAAGAGCTGACCCCAATAGGTCTTCGCCATCACGAAGCCGAGCGGGCCGTAGGTGAAGACGAGATCGTGGCCCCATTGCAGGCCGTGCACGAACGCGTAGCCCATCGTCATGCGCCAGGAGGCGTCGAGCTCGAGCGCGGGCGGGCGCGGCACGGTGAACGCGGAGAGCGCGAGCAGGAGCCAGAGCAGGAACTGGCCGAGGCGGTTGGGCTGTTCGGCGGGCGCAGGGGCGGTTTGGTCGGGCATGGAGAAAGGCGGTGTGATGGGGTGGTGGCGACGGGGCGTCACTCGGTGCAGTCGATGGCGAGGTCGCTCCAGAAAGTCCAGTCGCAGGCGGCGTTGTCGGCCGGACCGGGATCGGTGGTGAACTCGAGGTGTGTGCCGGCGGCGTGCGGCGGGATCGCAAGGTCGAAGTACTGCGTGGGTCGGTCGGCGAACTCGTCGCGCGGGCGGAGGAGACGGTCGAGCAGCACGGTGCGCCCTCCGTCGGCGCCGAGGAGGAGGAGGCGGAAACGCGCGCCGTCGGTCGGGGCGTTGTTGTCGGGTGCGTAGGCGCCGGGGCGGAGGCCGAAGGCGCCGCGCACGCGGCGGGCCGCGATCTCGAGCGGGAAGACCATGCGCGAAGGCGCGTGGACGGCGTAGACGAATGAGGCGCCCTCGGGTCGCGCGGTCGGCCCGAACGGCGCGGAGACCGCGAGCGGCGAGAGCGTGTGAGCGAGCACGGGCACCCGGAAGGTGGCCAGCTCGGCGGCGGGCACGCTGTTGCCGCCGGAGCTGACGGCGAGCGCGGCGCTCGTTGTCGTGGAACCGTCGGCACGCGTGGCGCGCGCGACGACCTCATGCGGGCCGGCGGGAAGTTCGTGGAAGGGCGCGACGAGCGCGGCGGAGAGTTCGTCGCAGGGGGCGACGCTCACGCCGTCGACGACCGCGCCGTCGACGAGGAGTTCGAGGCGCTGGAGGCGGCCGTCGGGCGCCTGGCAGGCGACGGTGTAGGGGGTCGGTTGCGCTTCCGGATCGTTGCGGCCGAAGAGCTGCGGCGCGGTGGGACTCGCGATGGCCGGGCCGCCCGCGAGCGGAAGCGGCGCGCGGCGCGCACGGTCGCGCAGGAGGTGGAGGCGGAAGCCCTGTGGCACGAACCGCTCGGGCGCGGTGACGGCGTAGTCGCGGTCGAGCAGCGCCTGCAACGGCGGGAAGGCGGCGATCGGGTACTTGTGGAAGTTGCGGTGCGGGCCGGGGCTGCAATCGACGATGAACGACGGGCGGTTGCGCTGAAGGTCGTCGAGCAATGTGTCCATCGCGCCGGGGACGATCGCGTAGGCGGTGTCCTTCTGCGGATCGAGATTCGTCCACGGGATCAGGCCGGTGAGGAACGAGCAGTAGACGAAACGCGAGGCGGGGCGGCGGTCGGCGTAGAGGTGGAGGTCGGGGTTGTAGCCCCAGACGAACAGCGTGTCGGCGGCGGTGGTGCGCGCGCGGATGAAGTCCGCCGCCGGCAACGCCGGATCGGCGGGCGGAAACGCGGGCCGGCGCGCGGCGACGGGCGACCAGAACAGGCTCGCGGCGACGCAGGCGAGGACGGCGAAGGCGGCGAGTGCCCGGGCACGGGCGGCGGGGCGCCGGCGGCGGGCCCAGTCGGTGGCGTCGGCCAGCGCGGTGGCGGCGACGAGCGAGAACGCGGGGAGGCACTGGATCGTGTAGTGCTCGAAGCCGCGCCCCCCGGAGGCGGCCCCGGCGAGCGAGGCGCCGGCCCAGACGAGGAGGAAACAATGCCAGGCGTTGGCGGCGCGCAGCTCGGGCGCGGGGCGGAATTGCGCGAGGCGGAGCGCGAGCAGGACGGCGCCGATGAGGCCCGCGAGCAGGACCGCGGGGTACGCGTGTGCGAGCAGCACGAACGGTTGCAGCCCGGAGGCGGCGCGCTGGAGGGAGGAAATCTCCGGGCCGTAGAAACGGATGTTGTACGTCCACGCGTAGAAGAGCGCGTCGTCGAGCGCGCCGGCGTGGGCGAACCAGAGCGCGACCAACGCGAGCGGCGCGGCGAAGCCGGCGACCAGGCCGGCGGCGACGCGGGCGGCGGCGCGGCGTGTCCAC
>JAEZSJ010000061.1 GCA_023443985.1 Verrucomicrobiota bacterium
GGTCAACACGCCGCGCGCGAAGCAGCACGCGCTCGCCGCGGCGCAGAGCGCGAGCAGGGCGGTCGTGCGCCAGCTCGGGCGCTCGTCGCGCGCCGGATCGTTCTCCAGGACGAGCAGGCCGAGGAGGAGGAATGTCGTCGCGAGCAGCGCGGACCACTGCACGGACCAGGCGAGCGACTCGAGGTTGCCCGGCGTGAGGGCGAACACGACCTGCGCGAACACGGCGGCGAACCACGGCAGGCCCGCGCGCAGGAGCACGCGGCCAAGCAGGGCGACGTTGAGCGCGTGCGTGAGCCAGAGCAGCGTGAGCAGCGCGAGGTAGCTGCCGCCGAACACGTGCAGCGCGCCGCCCCAGCCGAGCTTGAAGAGCGGCACGAAACTCTCGGTGAAGAACACGCACAGCCAGCGCCACAGGCCGAGCCGCGAGATCTCGTCGACGAGGAACAGGTCGTCGGCGAACCAGATGAGCTTCGCGAACTCGCCGTGCCAGAGCACGAACGGCGCGAGCGCGCTCAGGCCCGTGAGCCACGGCAGCAGCCGCCGCCACGGGGTGTCGGCCACCGCCGGTCCGGCCTCCGCAGCGCGAGCGGTGCGAGGCGGCGCGGCGATCGTGGCACCGGACCCGGTCCGGTCGGGCCGCCAGGCGGCGAGGGCGTCCCACGCGACGGCGCCGATGAACAATGAAACAAATGGATACGCCGACGCGAACGACGAGATCACCATCACAGGGAACGATGTCACGTGGATGATCGCCTGGATCGTCACGTAGACGAGCCCGCCGCCCCAAGCCGCGGCCGCGAGCGTGAGCGGGAAAGTCCACGTGCGGCGCCGCAACACCTGCACGACGCGCACGACGGCGACGAGTTGCGCGACGACGAAGAGCCAGAACAGCACATGGCGCAGCACCTTGCCGATCGTGTGCAGCGCGCTGATGCGGGCCCCGGCGAGGAACGCGGTGCGCTCGGGCGAAAGGTCGCCGCCGGTCATGCGGCGGAAGAGCGCGAGCGAATCCTCGCCGCCCTCGCTCGCGGGCGCATGGGCGCTGAACCGGCTGAAGGAAACGACGAAATCGGCGAACTCGACGACCGTGCGCGCGACCGCGAGCTTCTGGCCCTCGCGCCAGACGGGCAGGAAGCCGCTGCGGCGCGGACCGGAGGGCAGGCGGCCGGTGTCGCAGGCGGTGTTCAGCTCGTCGGCCATCGCGCGATAGAACGCGTGCGCCTCGCCCGCCGAGCGCGCGTGCCCCGCGGCGGCGACGGCATCGCGCAGCGCCCACATGAGCCAGCCGCCGCCGATCTGGCGCTCCTCGGGCGGTTGGCCGGTCACGTAACTCGACGCCGCCGCCCAGCCGCGACCGAGCTCGCCGTCGAGGTGCGGACGGAGCTGCGCAAAGGTCGGGCTCACCTCGTACATCGCCTCCCGCGCCTGGCGCGTCACGGGCACGCTCGGCAGGTCGGGACCGAGGCGCACGCGCGTCAGCGCGCCGTAGGCGTCGTTGAAGGCCGGATCGCGGAACTCGACGGTGCCGAACCACCCATAGTGATGGAGGTTGAGCGCGCACACGCCAAGCAGCGGGACGAGCGCGCAGGCGGTGGCGAGTCCGAGCGCCGCGCCCGAGCGCAGCGCGGTGCGGAGCGACTCGCGCGCAGCGCCGAAAACGACCGCGCCGGCGAGCAGCGCGAGACTGGGGCCGATCCAGATCGTTTCCTCGCGGGTGAGGTAGAAGGCGGCGAACGCGAGCCCGAGCAGTGCGGCCCACGGGAGTTGGCGGCGCAGTGTCTCGCGACGCCGGTAGTAGAGTGCGGCGAGACCGGCGAGAAGCAGCAGCCCGAGCGACACATACACGTGCTGGCGGAGCACGCGGCCGAGGCTGGAGGCGTCGAACGTCATCGGGTTCCACAGCAGCAGCGCGTAGAAGCCGAAGCGCATCGGGGCCGAGGTGAGCGCTGGTCGGCACGCGCGCACCAGCGCCGCGCAGGCGCCGGCGTAGAGCAGGTGTTGGGAGAGGAAGAGCGGCAGGTCGAGCAGATGCGCGAGCGCGATCCAGAGCGGGTAGAACGGGCCCTTCGCGAGCGTCATCTGGTTGTACGCGCCGAGCCACCCGCCGCGGGCGATCGACTCGCCGAGCGGGAGGAACAACGCGTCGTCGTGCAGCGCGGGGCCGATGGCGAAGACCGGTTGCGCGGCGGCCAGCCAGAGCTTGAGCGCGGTGAGCGCGAGCGCGGCCCAGAACCAGCGGCGGTCGGCGGCGGGCTGGTTCACGCGCGGTCCTCCCGCGTATCCAGTCGTAGGACGCCGAGGAACAGGCTCGTGAGGGCGAGCTGGCAGCCGAGCGTGAGCGCGAGCGCGCCGGGGATGACGAGGCGCAGCATCGCCTGCGGCGAGAGTTCGCCGAAACCGCCGCGGCCCCAGAGCCAGACCGCGCCAGCGGAGAGGCCGAACCCGGCGAATGCGAGCAGCGCGCCCGCGACCAGGCCGGCCTCGAGGCTCGCGGCGTCGAGCAGACGTTGGAAACGTTCCTCCGGCGCCCGCAGTCCGGCGCGGATCGCGAAGAACTTCCCGAGCACGGCGAACGACACCGCTTGGAAACCGATCAGCACGGCGAAGGCGGCGAAGAGCAGCGTGTGCACGTCGAACACCACGCCCCCCAGATGCAGCGGGCCGCGCAGCAGCAGCGCCATCGCGGCCGTGCCGGCGAGCATCAGGGCGAGGCCGGGCAGGAGAAACAGCCAGCGCGGACTGAAGAGCAGCATGAAGCGCAGATGTCGCCAGCCGTCGCGCCACGGGCGCAGGTGCGGCGGGCGGTCGCGGCCGTCGGGCCGGAGCACGGTCGGCACCTCCTCGAGGCGGAGGCCGAGCAGCTTGGCCTTGATGACCATCTCGGACGCGAACTCCATGCCGGTGGTGCGCAGGTCCATGCGGCGGTACGCCTCGGCGGAAAATGCGCGCAGGCCACAGTGGAAGTCGCGGATGCCGGTGCGGAAGAACAGCCGGCCGAGGAACGAGAGCACGGGATTGCCGATGTAGCGATTTTTCCACGGCATCGCGCCGGGCTGCACGCCGCCGGCGAAACGGTTGCCCATCACGAGATCGGCGCCGGCGCGGAGGCGCCCGAGGAAACGCGGGAGGTGGCCGAAGTCGTAGCTCCCGTCCGCGTCGCCCATGAGGATGTAGCGGCCGCGGGCGGCGGCGAAGCCGCCCCGGAGGGCGTTGCCGTAGCCTTTGGCGGCGACCGGCACGAGGCGCGCTCCGTGCGCGGTGGCGATCGCCTGGGAGCCGTCGGTGCTGCCGTTGTCGGCGACGACGATTTCGCCGTCGATGCCGTGCGTCTGCAGCGCGGCGGCGATCTCATCGAGGCAGGCGGCGAGCGTCAGCGCCTCGTTGAGGCACGGCAGCACGATCGAGATTTCGGGCGCGGACGCGGTCATGATGCGCGGGAGGTTGGGGGGACGGAGCGCGTCCGCCAACTCCGGATGCCGAGGCCGAGCGCGAGCGCGGCGGCGAGCAGCGTGCCACCGGCGAGCACGCGGTGCGTGGCTTCGGCGCGTTCGCCCTTGAGCGTGGCCCGCCACGCGGCGCCGAAGGCGGGATCATCGGTCGCGGCGGGGCGGGCGACGCCGAGCCAGCCGGGGCGGTCGGTGCGGCCGTCGAAGAGGAAGAGCGTTGCCTCCCAGCCGCGGTAGGGCGCGGCGTCGACGACCCAGACATCGAACCCGCCCTGCGGGTTGCGGCCGACGCAGTCGGGCCACTGCTCCTCGCCCGTGGCGGGATTGCGCAGGCGCCAACGCAGCGCGCTGCCATCCCAGCTCGGCCAGCCGCAGAACGGCGTAACCAGGAAACGGTGTCGCAAGGTGAACGGTCGCGCGGCGAGTGTGCCGGTGAACGAGCGATCAGGCAGGAGCGTGCCGTGCCAGAGCGGGGCGAGTTCGCGCCGGTCGAGGGCGACGGCGCCGATCGTGGCGCCGGGCACGAGCGCGGGGCCGGCGCTTTCGCGGGCGAAGACGAGATCGACGAGATCCACGCCGGCATGCGCGGGCTCGAAGGCCTCCTTCCAGCGCGCGTCTTGATTGAAGACGAGCGGTTGCGGCCAAGTGGACCAAAGTGCGGCACCGGCAATCGCGAGCGTGGCGGCGAGGATCGCGAGATCGCGGGAGGACCAGTCGACGGTTGCGGTGGTACGCGGTCCGGAGGCGAACGTTGGTTCGCCGCGAAGGCGCACAGCGGCGAGCGCGATCAGCGCGAGCGCCCCCGCGGCCACGAGCG
>JAEZSJ010000062.1 GCA_023443985.1 Verrucomicrobiota bacterium
GCGCTCGGGAGCGAACGTGGCCGCCGCGGCGGCCGCGACGATGCCGGCCGTGCTGTGTCGGGTCGACACCGAGGCGATCCCCGCCGGGCTCGACCATCGTACCCACATTGTGATGTCGACGCTGCACGGCACCTTCGGCGAGGACGGCGGCATGCAGCGCCTGCTCGAGGCGGCGGGCTTCGCGTACGCCGGCTGCGACTCGGTCGCGAGCGCGATCACGATGGACAAGACCGAGACCAAGGCGCGTTCCGCCAAGCTCGGCGTGCCGGTGATCGAGGGCGTGGTCTTCGACGCGGCCCACAAGCCGCTCGCCGCCGAACTCGCGGCGAAGCTCGGGCGCGAGGTGGTCATCAAGCCCAACAACGAGGGCAGCAGCGTGGGGTTGGCGCTGTGCAGCGGCCCGGAGGAGATCGGGGCGGCGCTGGACGCGATCGCGGACGGCCGCTGGCTCGCCGAACGCCGCGTGCGCGGCACCGAGCTCACGGTCGGTCTGCTCGAGGGCCGGGCGCTGGGCGTGGTCGAGATCGCGCCGCGGACCGGTGTCTACGACTACACGAACAAATACACCAAGGGGAACACGGAGTACTTCGCGCCCGCGCGGATCGCCCCCGGCGCGGCCACGGCGGTGCAGCGCTTCGCGGAGGCGGTGTTCGCCGCCTGCGGCTGCCGCGACTTCGCCCGCGCCGACTTCCTGCTCACCCCCGAGGGCGAGCCGTACTTTCTCGAGATCAACACCCTGCCCGGGATGACCGACACCAGCCTGCTGCCCTTGAGCGCGCGCTGCCTCGGCCTGGGCTACCGGCAGCTCGTGGGCGAGATGATCGCCCCGGCGCTCCGGCGCTTCCAACAACAGCAAACCCCTTCGCTCCATGGCCAAGGCTAAGTCCGACAAACACTCCCCCGAGGAGCGCTCCTGGCGCGACCTCGACCAGACCGTCAGTCCGCGCAAGATGTCCGCCCAGGGCCGGAAGCGCTTCGCGCTCGCCGCGCTCAACGCCGCGCTGCTCGCCGCCGTGGTGGCCGGGCTCGGCTGGGGCGGCTACGAAATCCTGGCGACGCTCACCAGCGACACCGCCGCGCTGCGCGACCCCGCCGGCGCCGCGCCGCTGCGCGAGGTCGTCCTCGTCAACGACGCCGACGGCGTGCTCGACCAGGAATGGGTCGAGCGCACGCTCGGCCTGCGCAAGGGCACCCCGCTGATGGAGATCGACCTCTTCGCCCTCCGCACGAAGCTGCTCGCCACGCCGCAGGTGCGTGCGGCCGAGATTCGTCGCGATTTTCCAGGTACGCTCACGATCACCCTGCGCGAGCGGCTCCCCGTCCTCCGGCTCAACGCCCGCTCCTCCGACGGCACCACCCGCCCGCTGCTCGTCGCCCGCGACGGCGTCGTGTACTCTGGCGAGGGATACGAGGCCGCCCACCTCGCGACGCTGCCCTATCTCGACGGCGTGCGCCTCGTGCCCAACCGCCACGGCGGCTACCTTCCCCTCGACGGGCTGGAGGATGTCGCGAATCTCCTGCAATCCGCGCGGAACGCGGCGCCGCTGCTCTTCGCCGACTGGCGCGTGGTCTCGCTCGCGCGCCTCGCGGCGTACGACGAGATCGTCGTCAAGACCCGCCGGATCCCGGAGATCGTCGTGAGCCGCAAGATCGACTTCACGCAGCAGCTCGCGCGGCTTGACTACATCGCCGACTACGCGCGCACTCAGCCCGACATCGTCGTGCAGCGCGTGGACCTCTCGCTCGGTGGCGACGTGCCCGTGGCGTTCGACAGCGCCGCGACCCGCCTTCTCCCTCCTTCGTCGGTCAAACCCAGCAACCCGCGTTCCCGTCGTGATCTCTAAGAACCGAATCATCGGCGCAGTCGAAATCGGCACCCACAAGGTGGCCGCGCTCATCGGCGAGTTCGCCGGCGGGCGCCGCCTGAACATCATCGGGCTGGGGGCCTGCTCCGCCCAGGGCGTGATCAAGGGCTCGATCGTGGACTACAAGGCGGCGAGCGACTGCGCCCATGCCGCCATCGAGGCCGCCGAGCGGAAGGCCGGCGCCCGCATCGACGGCATCTATCTCGCGCAGACGGGGGCGCACATCGACGGCTTCTACCACGAGGGCTCGGTGAACGTCTCCAGCGCCGACAACCTCGTCGACCGCGACGACATCGCGACGGTGTGCGAATTGGCGCGCAACAAGGAGCTGCCCGCGGAGCGTTCCGTGGTGCAGTACCTGCGCCGGCCGTTCCGCCTCGACGGACAGCCGGTGCCCAACCCGGAGAGCCTCTCCGGCCGCAAGCTCGAGGTGGGTTATTGGACCGTGCACGGCGACAAGCGGAGGATCTCCGACGGCATCCACCTCATCAACGGCTTCAACCTGAAGGTCGATGAGATCATCCTCGCCAGCCTCGCTTCGGGCACGATGGTGACCGCGCCCGAGGAGCGGCGCAACGGCGTGCTCGTGCTCGACATCGGGCGCGGCACCACGGACTACGTGCTCTATCGCGACGGTTATCCGTGGATCACGGGCGTCGTGCCGGTGGGTGGCGACCACCTCACCAACGATCTCGCGCTCGGCCTGCGGCTGACCAGCGGGCAGGCCGAGGCGATGAAGCTGCGGCACGGCTCCGCGATCATCACCTCCAGGGACCGCAACGAGAAGGTTTGGCTCAACGGCGACTTCGCCATCGGCGACCGCCACTTCCCGCGCCAGGCGGTCGAGCAGATCACCGCCGTGCGCATCACCGAGCTCTTCGAGGTCGTGAAGAAGAAGCTCGGTCCGGCCTTCGTGCCCGAGATGCTCGGCGCCGGGGTCGTCCTCACCGGCGGCACCTCGAAACTCATGGCGGCCGACGAGGCCGCGGCGGCGGTCTTCGGGGTGGCGGCGCGGCGGGGCGAGCTCCCGACCAACCTCGCCGACGAGCTTCGCGACTCCCAGTACAGCACCGTGCTCGGCCTGTTGTACTACGGACTCAACCAGATCAACGAGCGCCATCCCTCCCTCCAGCCGCGCCGGCACGGCGGGCTGATGGAGCGGTTCACCCGGCTCTTCGCCAACGCCTGAGCGCCGCCGCCATGAATCCTCCCGACAACGCCCTTCCGCTTTCGCAGGACCTGCTCGCCGACCGCGGCGTGGCCATCAAGGTCATCGGCATCGGCGGCGCCGGCTCCAACGCCGTCGACCGCCTGAAGATGGACAACCTGGACCGCGTCCAGCTCGCCATCCTCAACACCGACGCCGAGGCGCTCTCCGTCTCGCCGGTGGAGACCAAGCTCATGATCGGCGCGGGCGTCACCCGCGGCCTCAGCGCCGGCGGCGACCCCGAGCTCGGCCGCCTCGCCGCCGAGGCCGACCGCGAGAAGATCGCGGCGCTGGCCGCGCGCACCGACCTCGTCTTCCTCGTCGCCGGCATGGGCGGCGGCACGGGCAGCGGCGCCACGCCCGTCGTCGCCGAAATCTGCCGACAGGCGGGCGCGCTCGTGATCGCGTTCGTCAACCTGCCCTTCAGCTTCGAGGGCGGCCGCCGCCTGAAGCAGGCGGAGGAGGGGCTCGCCGAGCTCCGCCGCTGCTGCGACGCCGTGATCCCGTTGCCCAACGACATGCTCATGCAGGTCGGCGCGGAGGGCCAGAGCGCGCTCGACTCGTTCGCCCTCGCCGACGAATGGATCGGGCGCGGGGTGCGCAGCCTGTGGTCGATGTTGCACCGCACCGGCCTGATCAATCTCGACTACGCGACGCTGCGGCAGGCGTTCGCCCAGAAGAGCGGGAAGACGCTCTTCGGCCTCGGCACCGGCTCCGGCGAGAACGCCGTGACCGACGTCGTCGAGAGCCTCAAGCAGTGCCCGCTCCTCCATACCCCCGAGTTCTCCCGCAAGGCCGACCGCCTGTTGGTCAACATCGTCGGCGGGCCCGAGCTCACCCTGGCGAGCGTCAACGACATCATGGCCGCCGTGTCCGAACAATACGGACGCGACGCCCACATCTTCCTCGGCGCCGTGATCGACGAGCAGCTCGCGGGCCGGATCGAGGTCTGCATCGTCGGCACCTCGGATGTCAGCCGCACCGGCGTGCGCCGCGGGGTGGCGACGGTGGTGCCCTCGGCCGACTCCGCCAAGCTTCCGCTCCAGGAGACGCCGGTGCGTGCGCGGCCGGGGGCGGCCGCGCGACGGCCCTCCTCCGAGCCGGGCCAGTTGCCGCTGGCAGGCGCGGCGCCGGCGAAACCGCCGGTCAAACAGGACGAGTTCGCCTTTGGCAGCATCGAACCGGATACGCGGGGGTGGTTCGACAACACCGACCGCAACCTTTTCGAGGGGCAGGATCTCGACGTGCCGACCTACCTGCGCAGAGGGATCAAGATCGTCTTGTGAGCCGGTTCGCCGGCCGCCCCGGCGGGGCGGCTGCGAGGGCGGTTGCCCGCGCCCGGTTTTCCGTCCCGTGTTCAGCGGCGGGCAAACTCGGTTGGCCGACGGCGACCTCGCCGTGCGGTACGAGGCTCAGGAGGAGCCGTGGGCCAGCGCTTCGGCGCCGGCGTAGCTCTCGAGGCTGCGACCCTCGAGGCGGCGCAGATTCGCGAGCGCGGCCAGGAGGTCGACTTCCGAGGAGACGAGGGCGACGCGCGCATCGTCCAGATCGGCCTGGGCGTCGAGCACGCGGCGGGCGGTGCTCATGCCGGCATCGAAACGGGCCTTCTCGAGCTCGTATTGGCGCTCGCTCAGCTCCGAGGCGAGCGCGGCGACCCGCACGGCCTCGCGGCTGGTCTCGACGGCGCGGACGGAACTGCGCGCGCGCACGAGCACGTCCTGCTCGTACTGCCGGAGCTGGAGCTTGGCGCGGGAGAGGTCGTTGGTCGCCTGGAGGAGGCGGGCGCGTTCGCCGCGCGAGCCGAGGGGGTAGACGACCTCGAGGCCGACCTGCCAGTTGTAGCCGTCGCTGCCGGGGAGATCGTCGAGCGCGTCGGCCGCGGAGCGCCGCTGGGCGTTGTAGCCGAGGGTCGAAGTCAGATCGAGCTGGGGCAGGCGGTTGCGGCGGACCTTGGCGAGCTCGATGCGCAGCTGTTCGATGCTGGTCTGCAGCACGAGGATCTCGGGTTGGGCGGACTTGGCGCGGGCGAAGGTGTCCTCCACGGTGGGGGTGGCGTCGGTCGCGGCGGAGAAGGCGGTGTCGCCGAGCGGCGCGTCGAGCTCGAACTGGCCGATCAGGGCCCGGAGCGCGTCCTCGGCGTTGCGGAGCTGCTGCTCGGCGAGGAGGACGTTGCGCTGCTGGGTGGCGACGCCGACCTCGGCGGTGAGCACCTCGAGGTCGGTCAGGACGCCCTTGTCGCGCTTGATGCGATTCTCGTCGAGGAGGCGCTGCGCGGCCTCCAGGGAGACCCGGCGCACGGCGAGCTGCCGGCGCGTGAAGTGGAGTTCATAATACGCGATCTCGGTGTCGCGCACGAGGTCCATCATGGTGCCCCGGAAGGCCTGGCCGGCGCGGTCGACCCCGAGGCGGGCCTGCTCGAGCGAGGCCCGGTTGGCGGCGAGGCCGGCGCCCTTGAGCAGCGGCTGGGTGAGGGTGAGGGCGACGTCGGAGTCGTAGGCCGGGTTGTACGGGTTGGAGAGGCGGTTGCGCGTGCGGTTGAGCCCGGTGGACACGGTCACGTCGGTTCCGAGGGCGAGGTGCTGGCTGGCGCCGAGGCGGTTGTCCCAGCCGGAGGTGGCGCGGGCGGCGCCTTCGGCGCGGTAGCCGGAGCGGGTGCTGGACGCGCGGAACACGGGGTCGAACGAGGCGCGGGCGAGGTCCACGGTGGCGGCGGCGTTGGCGGTATCGAAGCGGCCGATCTCGACCTCGAAGTTGCGGGTGAGCGCGCGGCGGACGCACTCGTCGATCGTGAGAGGGGCGGCGGCCGGGGCCTCCTGGGGCGCGGGCGCCTGGGCCCGGACGGTGACGGGGGCGAGGGGCAGCAGGGCGGCGAGGGCGATCAGGGCGGCGGGTGTGCTCGTGGACATGGGCTAGGAAGACGAGGGACGGAGGTTCGCAGTTTCACAGGACAAGGCGAGCCGGCGTTTGGGAATGGAAGATCGACGGGTTGGGCGGCGCGGGGCCGTCGTCGGGCGGTGGTGGGGGCTGCGCTCGGGGCAAAAAAAAGCGGGCCCGGTGAAGGGCCCGCGCGGGGAGAAAGGGTGCGGGTCACTCGGCCTGCTGCGGCTCGGTGCGCGCGAGCTCGGCGTCCACGAGCGTGTTGAGCACGAGGGCGCGGCTGGCGGCCGAGACGTTGGCGGCGATCGCCGCGGTGGTCTCCGTGTATTCGGCGGACTGGGTGTCGATCGCGGGGAGCTTCTTTGCGACCACGTGGACCAGATAGGCGTTCTTCTCGTCGACGAGGAGATCGGAGACGGCGCCGGCGGAGAGTCCTTCGAGGGCGCCGAGCACGGGGTTGGGGATGCCGGCGGCGGGCTGGCGACGGGTGAAGGGGCCGTAGCTCTTGACCTCGCTCTTGGGTGCGGTGCCGAGGGAGCCGACGGCGTCGGCGAGCTTGGCGCCGGCGGCGAGCTTGGTCTGGAGGGCGGTCTTCCAGGCGGCGCCGTGGCGCTGGAGGGCGAGGCTTTTCTCGTTCTCGGTCCAGGCGGCGAGGACATCGGCGCGCACCTCGGCGAGCTCGGGCTTGGCTTTCGGGAAGGTTTCGCGCCAGAGGAGCACGATCTGGTCGGAGCCGAGGGCGAGGGCGTCGGAGAAGTACCGGGAGTCGTCGAGCTGGAAGGCGGCCTCGACGATCTGGCGGGTCCAGGGCAGGCCGGCGGGCGGCGCGGTGCGGGTGAGGAGCGGCGCGGTGGCGCGGCGTCCGTGATATTTGGCGACAAGTTCGTCGATCACGGGCGAGTCCTTGGGGAGCTTCTTCTCGTAGAGCTCGTAGGCGAAATCCGAGGCGGCGGCGGCGGCGCGGTGGGCCGCGAGGTTGGCGCGCATCGCGGCCTCGACCTGGGGGCGGACCGTGGCGAGGGTGGGCTCGGCGGCGGGCTTGCCCTCGGCGGCGGGGGTGGCGAAGCGCTGCTTGTTCGCCTCGAAGAAGGCGACGACCTCGTCGTCGTTGAGGGGGTCGGCGGCGGCGAACGCGTCGGCCGCGAAGGTGACGTAGTCGACGCTGGCGCGCTCAGGGATCTCGAAGGCGGCGATGTTGTCCTCGAAGTACTTGGTGAGCACCTCCTCGGTGGGCTTCACCGCGGGGTCGTAGCTGGCGAGGTCGAAGGCGACGACGTCGAGCGACCATTCCGTGCCCGCGAGGGCGAGCTCGTTGGTCACCTCGGCCGGGGCGACATAGCCGGGGCCGGCCAGCAGTTCGTCGATACGGCGGATGCGGATCTCCTCGGAGAGCACGCGGGCGACATCGGCCTCGCTCACCTGCGCCTGGCTCTGGCGGATCTCGTCGCGGAACTGGTTGTAGCGGACGGAGTCGAAGCGGCCCTGTTCATCTTGGAAGATGCGGAGGGACTCGAGGAACTTGCTGCGCTCGGCGGCGGTGGGCTGGGGGATGCGGTAGCGGTCGGCGAGCGCGAGGGCGGCGGTGCGGAGGAACGCGAAGCGCTCGATGCTGCGGACGCCGGAGGTCCACATGATCTCGGGGCGGAGCATGGCGGCGATCCGCGCGTCGGTGAGGAGGCGTTGCTGCGTGCCCGGGTTGATCAGGTTGTGCCCGAAGAACTCGCGGTTGTGGATCGTGCGTTCGCCGCGGCCGATGCCCGGGGCGGCGCCGATCGTGAACACGAAGGGGACCGTGATGACGATGAGCAGGAACGCGAGGAAGACCTTCGTGTGCTTTTCGAAAGTGACTTGGATCCAGGAGATCATGGGGCGGAAAAGGGCGTGACCGTAAAATGGGGGGAGGGGGTGTCAACCTGCGAAACCGGCGGGACGGTGCGGGAGGCGCCGGCGCGGCCGGCCGGGGATGGCGCAGGTCGCGCGGCGGTGGTCTCCGGCGGCAACCACGGGACGGGTACGGCCGCGGCCGGGGCGCTCACGAGGCCGCGCGCGCGGGCCCGGGCGGGAGTTCGTCGAGCAGTTCGTCGAGGCTCTGGCGGCCCAACGAGGTCTCGAAGGCGCGGGCGAGGCGCTCATGGTAGCAGCGCAGGACGGGGTCGACGGAGTCGAGGCGTTCGCCGGAGGGATCGGCGCCGAGCAGCGCGAAGCTGTCGCGGAACTCGCGCAGGCTGATCCGGCCGAGCGGCCGGGCCGGCTGGTAATGGTAGTCGACCACGGACTCGTGGGGGCCGGGCGGGACCTGGGTGACGAAGTGCAGGTCCATGAGGCGGTGCAGCGACTCGTTGAGGATCTGGGTGGGCACGCGCACGGCGGCGGAGAGCTCGGAGGCGGTGAAGGGCGGTTCGCACTGCTTGAACCGGCGGGCGATGAGCACGAGCACGAGCAGCGAGAGGCTCTCCCGGCTGTGCTGGTTGAGGTCGTACCAAGCAGTGCGGGAGGAGCGAAAATGGACGTTCTGGACCGCGTAGGTGATCTGCCCGCCCAGCAGGACGATCATCCAGAAGATATACAGGCCGGCCATGAGGACCGGCAGGATGCTGAGCGAGCCGAAGAGGCTCTGGGAGCGCAGGACGCTCTTGAGGTAGAAGAAGGCGAGGTAGTTGTTGGCGAAGAGGAGGACGACGACCACCACCGCCCCGACGAGGGAGGGGAGCCAGAGGACGTTGGTGTTCGGGATGAAGCGGTAGAAACAGGTGAGCAGCGCCACGAGTGTGCCGAAGGCGACGAGCGGGCCGGACCAACGCAGGGCCGCGTGGAGCTCGGCGCCCCAGGGCAGGTTGGCGAACATGGAGGCCATCGTGGAGGCGGAGAGCAGCGAGAGGGCGGCCAGCGCGAGCACGGCGCCGAGCGTGACCAGCGTCCAGTACATCACGATCCGCAGGAACAACGGCCGGCCGCGGTGCACGCCCCAGATGGTGTTGAACGACTCCTCGATCGAGATGAAGAGCTGGATCACGATCACCACCAGCATGAGCGCGCCGGCGACACCGAGCGTGCCGGAGCGGCTGCCCTCGATGAAGTTGTTGAGCAGGTCGACGAGCTTCTGGTTGACGACGACGCGGGTGTCCTCGCCGGCGGCCGCAGCGGACTGCTCGAGCTGCTCGATCTGTGGCGCGACGAAACGAATGGCCTGGTTGAGCTTCGCGACGATGGCCTCCGTATCCGTGTTTTGGAGGACGGTGCCGGCGACCATCACGGCGATGGCGATGAGGGGGCCGATGCCGAGGAGCGAGCTGTAGCTCAACGCGGCGGCGCGGCTGAAGATCTTGATCTCGCCGAGGCCGGTGAGCGTGATCGAGACGATCCGCAGCAGCGCGTAGCACTGACCACGGAACGAGCGGTCCCCATCGAGCGCCGCCTGCCAGATCCGATGGCGGTAGAGTGCGCTCCAGTTGCGCAGGAGGCGCGTGTGCCAGGCGGGCATGGCGGGCGGAGCGCGGGCGCGCTCAGACGAAGACGCGGAAGTAGGCGAGCGCCGCCATGCCGCCGAGGCCGAGGAGGGCGGCAGGGATCAGCGGGGTCCAGGAGACGGCGAGCGTCATGAAATACATGCCGATCGTGCCGGCGCCGACCGCGAGCATCAGCTGGTACTCGCCGGTGAGGAAGAACATGAAGCAGAGCAGACCGACCGCGAAGAGGGCGCGGAAACGCACGACCGGATAGAACGTCGTGGCGCCGAGCAGCAGCACGATGACGAAGAACACGTCTGCGAGGCCGAGGAGGATGAAGGGGTTGGTGAGGATCTCGCCGAAGTCGAACGAGTAGAGGGCGGTGAGGTTCTCGCCCTCGAAGAACATGGCGAACATGCTCACCAGCAGCGTGAGGATCAGCAGGTGGCGGCTCACGCCGGCCACGCGCTCGGCGGTGATCTTCGGATCGATGCGGCCGTGGCTGTCGGGCGTGCGGCCCTCGGCCGCCGCGAGCATGTCCTCGACGCGGATGGGGGCGTCGCCGATCTGCTCGACGTTGAGGCTTTCGATGTCGTCCTTCGGGCGGACCTTCAGCTTGCGCTTCTCGGGGAAGAGGAACGCCATGAGGCTCTCGTTGGTGCTGATCGGCACCCACTGTTCGAGCGCGGCGTCGTAGTAGAGGGTCGAGCCATCGACCTGCTGGGCTTCCACCAGGGAGGAAAGCTGATCCTGGGTGAAGGGCCCGCGCGCATCGGTGTCGTTCTCACCGCGGATATAGAATTCCTGCGTAGACATCCTAGTGGGCGCGGAATGTGTCCGCCGGGACAGGGGCCAGCAAGAGCAAATCGGGCGCGGCGGCCCCCCGCGGAGCCGCGCGACGCAATGCTCACGAGCCGTTTACATCCGCTGCAGGGTCCGGAGGCCGAGCAGGTGCAGCCCGGTCTCGAGCCAGACCAGGGTGCGGGCGCAGAGCATCAGCCGGCGGGCGCGCACGCCGGGATCGTCGACGACGACCATGTCGGCGTTGTAGAAAGTGCTGAAGACGCCGGCCAGCTCGTAGAGATAGGTGCAGAGAAAATGGGGACGCAGCGCCCCCGTGGCCTGCTGGAGCGCGGCGGGGAGGGCGACGAGCTTGCGCGCGAGGGCGAGTTCGGTGGGCGTCTCGAACACCGTGGCGGCGGGGAGCGGCGCGGCGGGGTCGAGGCCGGCCTTGCGGAAGATGCTGTACTGGCGGGCGACGGCGTAGAGCAGGTAGGGCGCGGTGTTGCCCTCGAGGCTGATCATCTTGTCCCACGAGAACAGGTAGTCGGAGGAGCGGTTCTGCGAGAGGTCGGCGTATTGCACGGCGCCGACCCCGACGACTTCGGCGATCCGCCGGCGTTCGTCCTCGGGGAGCTCGGCGCTCTTCTCCGAGACGAGCTGGTACGTGCGCTCGCGGGCCTCCTCGAGCAGGTCCTTCAGTTTGATGTTCTCGCCGCTCTTGGTCTTTAAGGGGCGGCCGTCCTCGCCGAGGACGGTGCCGAAGTCGACGTGCTCGAGTCGCGGGAGCGGGCGGTTGGTCTTCTCGAACCACTTCTTGGCGGTGAGGAAGAGCTGTTCGAAGTGGTCGGACTGGCGCTTGTCGACGACGTAGAACGCGCCGGTGGCGCCGATCTGTTCGGTGCGGTAGAGGATGGTGGCGAGATCGGTGGAGGCGTAGTTGGAGGCGCCGTCGGACTTGCGCACGAGGAACGGCTGGGGCCGCTCGGCGTGGCGGGAGAACCGCGGATGCTCGTCGTGGAAGACGACCAGGGCGCCGTCGCTGTCCTCGGCCAGGCCGCAGCCGGTGAGCTCGCGGTAGACCTGGTCGACCTTGTCGTTGTAGAAGCTCTCGCCGAGGGTGAGGTCGAACTTGATGCCGAGCTGGTCGTAGAGCGTCTGGAAGGCGGAGAGGCTGGCGGCGCCGATCTGTTGCCAGATCTCGCGGTTCTCGGGGTCGCCGGCCTGGAGCTTCACGAGCTCCTGGCGCGCTTCGTTCATCACGGCCTCGTCGGCCTCGGAGGCGGAGTGGCCGACCTTGTAGAGCCGCTCGAACTCGGCGAGCGGATCGGCCGCGAGCGCCGCCTGGTCGAGCTGGCGCTTGTAGGCCCAGATGATCTTGCCGAACTGCGTGCCCCAGTCGCCGATGTGGTTGTCGCGAACGACCTTCGCGCCGCTGAACGCGAGCAGGCGGCAGAGCGCCTCGCCGATCACGGCGGAACGCAGGTGCCCGACGTGCATCTGCTTGGCGGTGTTCGGCGCGCTGTAGTCGACGACCCACGTCTGCCCCGTGTAGGCGCCGGCGGCGGCGGCGCGAAGATGCGCCTCGGAATCGTACTCCCCGAGCCAGCGCTGCAGCGCGGCCGGCGTGAGCCGGAAATTGATGAACCCCGGACCGGCCACCTCGATGGCAAACGTGTCGGCGGGCAACGCGAGCAGGCCCACGAGCTGCGTGGCGAGCGCGCGCGGGTTCTGTTTCTGGCGCTTGGCGTACGCGAGCACGCCGTTGGCCTGGAAGTCGCCATGCGCCGGATCCGCCGGGCGCACGTCGGGCGCGAAGAGGGCGGTGTCGAAACCGGCCTGGGCGGCGGCGGCTTTCACGGCGTTCTCGATCTCGGCGGCGACGTTGAAGGGCAGGGCCATTCGGCGAATCAACGGATCGCCTCCGGCCCGAGCAAGATCACTTTTCGGAGCGCCATCCCCGGTGGACGCACCCGAGCGGTTCGTGGTCCGCCCGGCAGGTGGCGCACGGTCATGCTCCTGCGCTAGGCCGGGGCGGTTTTCCGAGAGCGGTCGGCCTCGGGAAGATTACACTCGACAGTCACCTTGCAATCTGCTTACTGGCAACGGCTTGGACCGAAAGGCTCCGCGCCAGTCAACTTCGCCTACATCGTGAATTCCATCATCAAAAAACGGACTCTTCCACCGCGTCGTTACGTCAAACCCTCCTTTACGTATCTCATTGAGAAGAAGCGTGATGGCGGCGAGTTCACTCAGGAGGAAATTCGTTTCATCATCGACTCGGTCTTGGACGGCGAGATGCCGGACTACCAGTTGGCCGCGCTCGTGATGGCGATCTACTTCCAGAGCATGTCGGCCCAGGAGACTGCCATCCTGACCGAAGAAATGATGCTCGTCGGCGAGACCGTCGACCTGTCGCAGATCGCGAAACCGAAGATCGACAAGTACTCGACCGGTGGCGTGGGCGACAAGACCGCCCTGGTGCTGGTCCCGCTCGCGATGGCCAGCGGCGTGGTGGTCCCGATGATGAGCGGCGTCGAGCCGGAGTACGAAATCTCGGCCATCGACAAACTTTCTTCCGTGCCCGGTTTCAAGGCGCAGCTCGATGTGCAGCACTTCGTCGACCAGTTGAGCCGCGTCGGCGGCGCGATCGTCGCGCAGAGCAAGGATCTGGCGCCGGTGGATGAGATCCTGCACAACATGCGCAAGCAGACCGGCACGATCCCGAGCCTGCCGCTGATCACCGGCTCCGTGCTTTCCAAGAAGCTCGCCGAAGGCGCCGAAGGCCTCGTGATCGATGTGAAGTGGGGCAACGGATCCTTCATCAAGGACCTCGAGCAGGCCAAGCAGCTCGCGCGCTCGATGACGCGCGTGGGGCGCTCGATGAAACGCCGCTGCGTCGCGCTCGTGACCGACATGAACCAGCCGCTCGGCGACACGGTCGGCACCTCGCTCGAACTCAAGGAGGCGATCCAGCTGCTCAAGGGCGAAGGCCCCGAGGACATGAAGGAGCTGGTGCTCAAGCTCGGCATGGAGATCGTCCGCCTCGCGGGCGTCGCCGGCTCGACCCTCTCGGCCAAGCAGACCGTGCAGCGGCACCTCACCGACGGTTCGGCCCTCGAGAAGTTCAAGGAGCTCATCCGTGCGCAGGGCGGCGACGCCTCGTTCGTCGACAGCCCGGAGAAGTTCCCGCAGGCGAAACACATCCGGAAGCTCCCGGCGCCGAAGCGCGGCTATGTCCACACGATCAATGCCGCGCTGATCGCGAAGGGTGTGCACATCCTCGGCGCCGGCCGCACCAATCCCGGCGACAAGATCGACCACTCGGTCGGCGTGTCGGAGATCAAGAAAGTGGGTACGCAGGTCAAGCAGGGCGAGCCGCTGATGATGATCCACTACAACGACGAGGCGAAGCTCGAGGCCGCGCTTGAGCACTTCAAGAACGCCTACCGCCTCGCCCCGAAGCGCCCGACCCCGCCGCCGCTCGTCGTCGAGCGCGTCGCCTGAGCGGGCGCGCCGCGAGTCCGTTTTTCTCCGAGCCGGGCGGGTCCACCGTCCGGCTCTTTTTTCGCCCACGCACCCCGCCTCCGCCGATGCTCTCGATCCGCCACGCCACCCCGGGGGACCGGCAGGCCGTCCACGAGTGGCTCTGCTTGTCCGACACCACCAGCCTGCACATGGGGCCTCCGGACTTCCCGGAGGCGCCCGTGCCGACGCGCGAGGAGTTCGAGCGGGATTTCGCGGACTTCTATTTCCTGCCCGCAGGGCGTCACCAGGGTGCGGTGATGCTCATCGAGGACGACGGCGAGCCGCTCGGCTGCCTGTGCTACGCCTGCTTCCACCTGCGGCCGCGGGCGGCCGAGCTCGACATCTGGCTGCGGGAGCGGCGCCTCTGCGGCCGGGGCCACGGGCCCGCGGCGCTCCGGCTCCTGGTCGAGCACCTGCGGCGCGCGCTGTCCATATCCAGTTTTCTGATCCGGCCGTCGGCGCGGAACACGCGCGCGATCCGCGCCTACGAGAAGGCGGGGTTCGTGCTCCGCGCGGAGACGATTCCGGTGTTGCGCTCCTTCCTGCGGGAGGAGTTCTGGGACGACTTCGGCGGCGGCGACTACGGGCCGGAGGGCACCGCGGTGCTGACGCTGGAAGACGCCCCGCGGCCCCAGTAGTCCGGGGCGAGAAGGCGCGTGGCGGCCGTGGCGTGGCGCCGCCCTCAGGCCATCGCCGGATAGTCGGTGTAGCCGTGCGGCCCGGGGCTGTAGAGCGTCCCTGAGTCCGGTTCGACCAGCGGAGCCCCGGCGCGCACTCGCTGTGGCAGATCGGGATTGCTGACGAAGTGGTGGCCGAAAACGACCCCCGCCGCGGTGCCGGCGGCGACGGTCGCCTCGGCTTCGGCCGGAGTGTAGCCCATGCCGCAGAGCAGCGCGCCCCGGAAGGCCGCGCGCGCGGGTGTGACCACATCGCCTGTCTGTTGGCCGAAGAAGTCGCCGCGCATGAGGTCGAGGAACGCGATACCGCGGCGGTCGAGCTCCTGCGCCACATGGGTCGTGAGGGCGACCGGATCGCTGTCTTTCATGTCGTTGTAGCTGTTCAGCGGCGAAATGCGCACGCCCACGCGGTCGGCACCCCACACGGAGATGACCGCGTCGACGACTTCGAGCAGCAGCCGCGCGCGGTTTTCGATCGGGCCGCCGTAGGGCCCGGTGCGCCGGTTGCTGCCATCGCGCAGGAACTCGTCGAGCAGGTAGCCGTTGGCGCCATGCACCTCGACCGCATCGAAGCCGGCGGCGAGGGCGTTCTCCGCGGCGTGGCGGAACCCGGCGACGATGCCGGGCAACTCCTCGTCGCGCAGCTCGCGCGGCACTTCGTACGGCTTCTTGCCCTGGGGTGTGTGCGTCTCGTCGTTGGTGATGCGAAGCGGGCTCGGCGCCACCGGCTGCGCGCCGTTGTTGAGCAACGAGTGGCACGCGCGCCCGCCGTGCCAGAGCTGGAGGGCGATCTTGCCGTCGCGGGCATGCACGGCCGCGGTGATCGCCTTCCACGCCTCGACCTGAGCGGCCGAATAGATGCCCGGCTCGCGCCCGCCGAATGCGGAGTTGCCGGCGATGGCCATCGTCGCCTCCGCGATGATGAGCCCGGCGCCCGCCCGTTGGGAGTAGTATTCCCGCATGAGCGTGGTCGGGACGTGCTCGGCATCGGCGCGGCAGCGCGTCAGCGGAGCCATGACGATGCGGTTGCCGAGGGGGATGGCGCCGAGTTGGACGGGAGTGAAGAGGGCGGCGTGGTGCATAACTGGATGAAGGTGCGCGAACCAAGGGGGGATTCCCCGGAACGCAAACGCCGCCTCGGCCCACGGCGGACACGGGCCAACTCCCGGCCGCCCGTCGCGACTCAGTTCTCCGCCGAATGCAGGCCGCCGGCGCCGGCGCGGAACTCGAGCACGGTGCGGCCGGAGCCGTCGGGACGCTCGCTCGCGCAGTTCCACAGGCAGGCGCCGCAGTGGATGCACTTCTCGCGGTCGAAGACCGGCACGCCGTCGGTGCCATGGCTGATCGCCTGGCCGGAGCAGACCTCGACGCAGGTGCGCTGGTCGCACTTCGCGCAGACCTGCGGGAAGGGGAACACGACATGGTCGGCGTATCCGGCGGGCGCCTGCACCTTGCCGCCCATGAGCAGCGCGTCCTGATGCGAGACGAGCAGCTTGCCGTCGAGCGGGATGGCCGGCCAGCCGGCGCGGTCCATGAGGGCATTGTAGAGCGGCACGCCCTTCGCGAGGCAGTCGGAGCGGATCTTCGCGATCTCGGCGGCGGGAATCTTGCCGGCGTAGAACTGCTCGATCGAGGGCGGGCGCTTGTGCGGCGGGAGATCCTTGAGGAAGGGGAAGTTGAGCAGGCCCTTCGTCAGGCCCGTGAGGCCCATGCCGATGAGGCCGGAAACGACGCCGCGCGTGAAGCCGTCGCGCGATCTCTCGGCGATGCGGCCCTCCTGCTCGACCCAGCTCGCGCGGCGGCGGGCGACGTAGGTGGCGTCGAGGTTCTCCTTGGTGAAGGGCTTGCCGGCCTTGAGCAGCTCGAGCACTGCATCCGCAAGCTGGGTACCAGTGGCCCACGCCTCGTCGACGCCGGAGCCGGTGAGCACGTTGGTCGTGCCGGAGCCTTCGCCGATGCGGGCGTAGCCGTGGCCGGTGAGGTGCGGCTCGCCGCGTTTGCCGGACTCGCCGAGGGTCTTGGCGCCCCAGGAACGCAGCGTCGCGCCATTCAGGTGACGCCAGAGGTACGGGTGCTGCACCCAATGCTGGAGGTAGCGGTACCCGGTGCGGACGGGGTTATCGAGCCACGACGGGACGAAGATGCCCAACGAGGCGATGTTGCCCGGGTGGATGTACATGAAGCCGAAGATCTCCGGCTCCGGAAAACCGAACGTGTGGAAGACGGTGCCCGGCTCGAGCTTCGAGTCGGCGGGAAGGTCGACGACGAGCTTCATGCCCACGGCCCACTCGTGCGCGTGGTGCCCCTCGGGCATCCCGAACTCGCGGTCGAGCTGCTGGCCGAGCGCGCCGACGGGCCCGTGGCCGATGACTGTCAGGGCCGCGCGGATATCCATGCCCGGCGTGAAACCGGCGGTGGGCGTGCCGTTCTTCTCGACGCCCTGGTCGGAGAGGCGCACGCCGACGATCTTCTTGTCCTCGACCAGCACGGCGGAGACGGGCGACGATGGCCAGACCTGCACCGTGCCGGCGGCGGTGGCCTGCTGGCCGACCCACTGCATGAACTGGCCCATCGAGAGGATCATGCCGTCGTGCTTCGCGAGGAACGGCGGGATCCACGGGAGCTCGATGGCCCAGTTCTTCCCCTTGAAGAGCTTCAGGAAAACGTCGGACGCGCGCAGGGCGAGCGAGCGGCGGCTCGCGCCGATCGGGTCGAGCAGGTAGGCGACGTGCTCGGTCTTCACCGGCGCCGCCAGCGGGATCTGCGCGGGATCGAGCTGCGGGAAACTGGCCTTGATGCTGCGCGCCGGCGTGACCACGCCCGAGACACCGAAACCGACATCGTCGGCCCGCTCGTAGCAGATGACCTGCGGCGGCATACCGGGCATCGCGGCGCTCTCGACGACGGGCGAGCCGTCCTCGTTCACGAGACCCTTGGAGAGCGTGGTGAGGAAACCGCCCATCGCCGGCCCGAAGCCGACGCAGACGATGTCGACGTCCATGCGCGGACGTTCGACAGCGGCGGATGCAGTTGTGGAGGAACTTTCCAAATGGGAGGACACGGCGAGAACGTTTGGGTGATTCCGGATGGGATCGCGGTCCGCTGCGAAAAGGGCGGGGCGTTATGGGTGGCCATCAACGCCAGCAGAGCGGCTCCGCGAGTCAAGGTCCGCGGCGTGGTGCGCGCCGGGCCCGACGTCGGGGCACTGGATCACTACGCTTTGGTACGGAACGACCACCGATCACACGGATCTCCACGGATGATGAATTTCGGAATCCGTGTTCATCGGTGGAATCCGTGGTGTCTACGTCTGCCCCGTTCGATTGCGGCCTTCCCGGACCAAGTTGAAAGCGGGGGTAGCCTCCCGTCGGCGGCAGATTAGCGAGCGTACTTTGGCGCGGTGCGCGTTGTCTTCGCCCGCGCTGCCGTGAATTTCCGTGCTATTCCCACGCCATCAGCAGCAATCACCAGCCATGAACACCCAGACGAAATTCAAACCCGACCAGTATCGCACCGTGACGCCGTATCTGACGGTGCGCGGCGCCGCGCGGGCGCTCGAGTTCTACCAGAAGGCCTTTGGCGCGAAGGAACTCTTCCGCATCGATGCCGGCGAAGGACGCATCGGCCACGCCGAAATCCAGATCGGCGACTCGATCATCATGCTTTCCGACGAGTATCCGGACATGGGAAGCGTGGGCCCGGAGACACTCGGCGGCACCGCCGTCTCGCTGCTTGTCTATGTCGACGACTGCGATGCCGTGTACGACCGCGCTGTGAAGGCTGGCGCGACTCCCGCGCGGCCGCTGCAGAACATGTTCTACGGCGATCGCTCCGGCACGGTGAAGGATCCGTTCGGTCATCAATGGTACATCTCGACGCACATCGAGGATGTCGCGCCCGACGAACTGATGCGCCGGGCCGAAGCCGCGATGAAGCAGCCGCAGCAGGCGTGAGCCTCGGCCAAGCGACGCAAGGGCGTCACCCGCGGAACGCTGCGCGTGATGCCCTCCCGGCGACGTTTCACCAGAGCGTGTCGACGACGCCGGAATCGGTGATGTTGGCATCGCGGGTGATGAGCGGGAGTCGGTGTGTCTTCGCGGTGGCCGCGATGATCCGGTCGAATTGGTCGCCGTGCGGAAATGGGAGTTCGGGTGCGGCGAGCGCGATCTCCAACGAGATCGGCAATACGGTCACGTAGTTCAGTAACGCGGCGAGCACGGTCTTCGGCGAGCCGGTGAAGGAGATCTTGCCGCCATGCACCAGCAGCCCGATCTCCTGCAAGGTCACATCCGAGATTGCCAGCTGCTCGTAGGGCGCGGTGGCGATGGCGCGCGCGGCCTTGGCACTCAACCGCTCCTCGTCGACAGCGGCCCAGAGGAAGGCGTGCGTATCGAGGAGGTACTTGAGACGCGCCATCAGAGGGACGGCTTCCAGCCGTCGGCCGCGAGCGTGGGCTGCGTGAGGTCGCCGCGGAGCGTGATCTTGCCGCGGGCGGCACCGAGCAGCGACTTGCGGGCGGCGGCGGCGGTGAAGAGGAACTCGCCCTCCTTGTCGTGCACCCGCACGGTCTCGCCGCGGCGGGCGCGGGCCTTGAACGCCGCGAACTCGCGCAGGAAAGTGCGTACGGTGGTGGGCATGCGGGATTACTGTCTGACAGATGGAGGTTTGTCAAACAACGCGCCGGCGGCGCGGCCGATGCGCTGGATCTCCACATGGACCGCGGCGGCGGCAAGGGCTTCGCCTTCCTAGCGATCGACACCGTGACCGACTATGTGGACACCGAGCTGGCGGCGATTAGGGCGGCCGCGCACGGCACCGGCATTGTAGTCCAGAATGAAGGCATGACGTCTTCGTACTTCCCCCTCCGCGAGGGTGGTAGGGCGAACCGTCCCCGGTGAGCCGCATGGCGATGGCAAATCCGGAACTCAGGAAATCCGGAACAAACCTCCAGCTCGTTGGTGGCGCCGCTCGCGAGAGCGGCGATCCGCCTGCAATCGCTCGACCCGATCTCCGGAATGAGGAAACACCGATCGACGCCGATGAACACCGGTCCGATCCCGTAGCTGGTTCAGCCCGTCCGGTGGGGTGAACCAGCCCGCTCTGCTGCACAGCAGAGTCCCCGGTGAGCCGTCCCGATTCGGGCAAATGTGGAATTCAGGAAATCAGGAACGGAGTCGGACTCCCTGTAGCCGGCTTCGCCGAAGCCGGTCCGGCAGGTCGAACCGTTCCGCCGTACGGCAGAACAGGCTGGTTCACGCGCAGGGCCGCTACTGGCCGAATCTCAGCGACCTCTCGCCTCTGACCTTTCACCTCTCACCTGACTAGCGCGCC
Source organism: Verrucomicrobiota bacterium (assembly GCA_023443985.1). Taxonomy (GTDB): domain Bacteria; phylum Verrucomicrobiota; class Verrucomicrobiia; order Opitutales; family Opitutaceae; genus CAJCBL01. The sequence continues at coordinate 19,712 of JAEZSJ010000062.1, forward strand.
ACGCGCGCTAGTCCTCCACATCCCGGCAAAGGACATCGAGCTGGCGGGCGATAAGGTCGATCTGGTCGCCGGAGAGGATGCGGTCATTCTGACCGGAGGGCGCTGGTCGCAACAGTCGGGGAACGAGCGATCTAGTGACATGTGCGCTCCGGCGGTTCTTCGTTCTCGTTGGGATCTGTAGTTTCAAACCCGAGCGGAATCTGGAATTCATCAGATTGGACACGCTTTTTCTCCGCAATCTGGATAATCTCGGCATCTAGCTGCTCAATAGTAACTCCGGGATCGTAGATGAGTGATGTTTTCCTGAGGCTCTCGCGTGCGCCTTCTCTCCAGAACTCGATGATGCTTACGTCGCGCCGCGCGCGTTCGCCAGAATATTGGGAGATATCGAGAAGGAGTGCTCTGTAGATCTTTCCAGGTCGATCAGGAATCGTTACCCTGGATTTGACATGGTGAATCAGGCGCAGGTCGATCAGTTCCTGAACCCTGATCGTTTCAGTATCTCTGGCGTCTTGGTCTATCAGGAATGTGTTCTGTTTAGTCTTTTCGACGCAGAATTTCCTAATCTTTGTCAATGCGGTTTCGAGGTTCTGTCTGTCTTCGAGTGTATCTCGACGGAACTCTTCTTTCTTGGACTCTCCGTAGTTGCCGGATGCAATGTTTACATCTTCAGCGCCGACCTTATTACCCCTCGGGTGGCTCTGGTTTCGAGTGAGGCGTTCCTTGGTTGTGTCAATACTTCTGCGGAACAGGCCGAGGAAGTCGCGAGCAACGCCGCCACTAGCCAGTACGAGCCTATCGAATCCTCCGTCGGCGACTAGGTCTTCGAGGCATGGCGCGGATGATTCCTCGATGTAGCGGCGGAGAATGTTCCGAAGGAACTCTCTCGAACTCGAGAATTGCTCGAGTGTTATGTCTAGGTTAATTTCATCGGCATCATCGCCGATCTTTAATCCCGTAGGTTGAGGGCTGTCCAGGTACCAGTTCGAACGATTCTTTATCGTTCCGATCTTAAGCCAGAGGGAGTTGCCTTTCGCGATCCGATGGAAATAGTCGAGGAGTGAAGCTTGATCCGAGCGATGTATATGGTAAAGGTCATCTAGGAATATGAAACTGTCGTTCTGTGCTATCTCAGATAGCTCACGGAATATATGTTGGAGGTTGATTATCTTCCGGTGGAGCCAATCCTGCTTGGATCGTGTGTAGTTCTCGTTTATGGCTCGTTCTCGCGATGTTTCGAGGCTGCGAGATATGTTTACCTCTACTGATGTATCGGAAAGTGCGGGGAAATGAGTTTTGCTTCCTGCGCTTATGCCCTGATTGCGATCTGCTCGTGTTGATGATCTATCTTCTAGTTTTGCCCCGTCCGTCAGATGTAATTGGGTCTCGAGTTCAGCGATTAAGTTATGGAGGGTGGTGAGTATCTTTTCTTTGCGTGCGACGCTCCCATTTTTCCTCCAAAACATAATTCGTTCCTTTAGGCTTGGTTCAGAAAGTCGTGTCTCTTCTGAGATCCATCGATAGAACCGGAGATTAGCTGCGAGCAGCACACTCAATAGGACGTCAGGATAGTGATGGCCTTTGAATGGCTCTAGATCTATATATGCAACGGGGCACCTGCGCTTTGTGAGGTCCTCTGCTGATTTGTACAAAAGACTGCTCTTTCCAGAGCCGCGACGACCGAAAATGATATGGTGGCGTTTGCTTGTCGATCTACGTAATGTCCCAGATGCTGGTTCGATAAAGCGAGTAGTCGAACGCTGGTTCGCTCTGGCGCCTTCCTCAAGAAGCGTGGAGAGCTTTTCTACAGTCGGGTCGAAGATTGATGGCATTGTTTGTGAAAGGGGCGGCTTGAACAAGCTGGACGCGTCGACGAAGAGTGGGGGCCAGTGGTGGTTTAGTGAGTTGTCGCCGACGCGACCTCAAAGGGGGGAGCGTCTACGTCATTTTTGGGGCGGGCTTGGCTTGGCCGTCGGTTTGGCGGTTTGGCTTGCCCGCTGGCACCAAGCCTTGGCCATCAGGGCGGCAACCTTGGCTTCGTGCGAACGCCGGCGTGTGACGGTGTAGCTCCGAGCCTTCTCGAAGAACTCCTTTCGCGTGCCGAGACTCAGAATCGCGCTCCTCTCGGCTTCGTTCGGGAGTGATAGTGGCCAGTTGCCTTTGGCGTCGTTGCACGGCCCGCAGCACAGCACGAGGTTGGTCCGGTAATTTCCGGTTTTTGTGTACCCAGGTGTGGCGGCGTTCCGAAAGACCTCTTGGGGTACCAGGTGGTCGATCTCGGCAGAGAGCAGGCGCTCCGTGTCGCAGATCAGGTCCAATCCACAATACACGCACCGGCCATTGTCGCGTAGGATTGTGCGCTCAAGGCGAACAGCCGGATCATTGCAGTCGGTTGCCGCCTTCTTCGGCACCCAGCTCGGAATCGGCCACGCGTTCTTCGCGGCGGTGTTCGCGTTAGCGCAGGCCGGGCAGCTGGCGGTCGCTGCTAAAGGCTCAACACGCTGCGCACTGGTGCCGGGCTTCCCGTTTGTGTGCGTCGAGTTGGCGTGCTGCAGCATAGCAGTTGGGCTGGGTTTGCGGCGGCGGGCCTGACCTGAAAGCAAAAGGGCAACGGCGGACCGTCGCGAGAAGCGCAGCACCCGGAGGCCCGGGATGCAAGGGACTTTATGTGACAGAGAGTAGCGAGGAGGAGGTAGCGACAAGACGATCCGTTCCTGATTCCCTGCTTTCCACATCCCCATCCGCCTTGGCGGCTCACCGGGGACGGTTCGCCCTACCTTCGATTACTCCTGCGGCACGGACGGGCTGAACGGCTGCGCTGTCCGGTTACGGGCGGCCGGGGTCGGCGCCCCCGGCTACAGGGAAGGCGGCGCACCGGGGACGGTTCGCCCTCCGTTCACTGACTTGTTCCTGGTCTCTTCCGGCTTCGCGTTCTCTGCGGATTGACCAATCCGAGGAGGCGGAGTGCCACGGAGAAATGGAACCACTGATCCACACTGATTCTCACTGATCCGGAGGAACGGCATCAGTGCCCATGAGTGGGCATAAATGGGTAGACCTTTCGGGCCGGGGTTGGCGGCGGTTTCGTTCCTGATTTCGTGAATTCCACATTTTCCATTCCGTCTCCGCGCCTCCGCGTGAGCAACGGTGGGCGGACCGGGGGCGGCGCCCCCGGCTACAGAAAAGGCCGCGCCCGGGGGG
>JAEZSJ010000075.1 GCA_023443985.1 Verrucomicrobiota bacterium
GGGGGGGGGGGCGGGGGGGGGGGGGGGGGGCCGGGGGGGGGGGGGGGGGGGGGGGGGCTCGACGCTGATGCCTTGGCGGCCGCGGCGGCGGCTTCCGCTTTGGCGGCGTTGAAGTCGAAGGTTTCCTGATGGTCGTCGGGATTCTTGCGTTTGGGCATGGCGAGCGGACCGGCGCCGGGGCGCCGCGGTAGGGAAAGCCAGAGCAAGAGCGCCGCGCGGGCGGCGTTCAAGCCCGAGAATCGAGGGAATGGCTCCGGCCGGACTCGGGCCGGCGGCGCAGTTGCCGGGGTTGGCAGCCGAAATGGGCGCGCATGGTGCGGTTGAACTGCGAGAGCGACTGGAAACCGCAGGCGAACGCGATCTCCGTCACGGATCGCTCGGTCTCGAGGAGGAGCGCCTTGGCGCGTTCGGCGCGGACGCGCGCCACGTACTCGACGAAACGCATCCCCGTGCTCTGGTGGAAGGTGCGGCTCAAGTGGCCGGGGCTCACCCGCAGCCGCCGCGCGAACTCCGGCAACGCCAACACCTGGGCGTGTTCGGCCCGCACGAGGCGGCAGGCCTGCTCGACGAGCGGAGGCAGCGCCGCCGGCGGATGCACGATGTGCTGCGTGATCTCAAGCACGAGGCGCTCGGCGGCGCCTTCGACCAGCCGGGTCATGGCCGCGAGGCGCTCGGCGCCCGCCACCGGGGTGTCCGCCGAGATCGCCTCGAGTTGCTCCGAAGGGATGGATACGCCCACGCGCGAGAGCAGATGCCGCGCGCGGTTGAGCGCGGCCCGGTCGGGTGGTTGGAGGCGGTTGTGGCCGAACACCAGATAGCCGAAGGTCTGCCCGCCGGTGCGCAGGGGCACGGCCGCCTCGAACAATCCGGCGTCGCACCCGGCCGAGGCGGGAGCCTCCAGCGACCGCTCCAGCAGCTTCTGCAGAAAGCCGGCGCAATGGCGCACCCCCTCCGGGTGGGCGTGCAGGAAACGGCAGAGCGTGCACGCGGCGGGCCCGAGCGCCCGGTTGCCGAGCGCGCTCACGAAGTGGATCGGCAGCCCGGTCGCCGTCGCGAAATCAGCCAGGAACCGGCTGAGTTCCGGCAGGGCACGGATGCGCTCGCTGAGCGTCTCGCGGATGGTACTGGGCATTTCTTGCGCTGAAGATGGCGTTTGTTGCGCAGTTTTGCACCTCAGAAAATGCAAAGCGGAGGTACGGAGGCTGCGGAGCGGCGACCGGCGGAATGGCGTAAGGTGAGCCCACAACCAAACGCCATGTCGCCCGCTCCCGTCGTCTTCAACAACACCGTCCTGCGCGACGGCCACCAGTCCTTGGCCGCCACCCGGATGAGCACCGCCCAAATGCTCCCCGCCGCCCCGCTACTCGACAGCCTCGGCTTCGGCGGACTGGAAACCTGGGGAGGCGCCACGATCGACGCCTGCCTGCGGTACCTCGGCGAGAACCCGTTCGACCGCCTGCGCGCGCTCAAGGCCGCAGCGCCCCGCACCCCGCACATCATGCTGTTGCGCGGCCAGAACATCGTGCAGTACGCGAGCTTCCCCGACGATGTCGTCGAGGCGTTTGTGCGTTGCACCGCCGCCGCCGGCTGCGACGTGTTCCGGGTCTTCGACGCGCTCAACGACGCCCGCAACCTCGTCACCGCGATCCGCGCCGTGCGCGCCGCCGGTCGCCAGGCCCGGGGCGAGATCTGCTACACCGCCAGCCCGGTGCACACTCTCGACCGTTTCCTCGCCTTCGGGGAGGAACTCGCCGCGCTCGGCTGCCACTCGATCGGCATCAAGGACATGTCGGGCATCCTGGCACCCGCGGTCGCCGCCGCGCTCGTCCGCGGCCTCAAGGACCGCACCGGTCTGCCGGTGATCGTGCACAGCCACGACACCGCCGGGTTCGCCGCCGCCGCGTACTACGCCGCGATCGAGGCCGGGGCCGACGCCGTGGAGACCTCGGTCCAACCCTTCGCCGACGGCACCGCGCAGCCCGACACCCAACGCATGCTCGCCCTGCTCGAGAGCCACCCGCGCCGCCCCAGCTACGACAAGGACCGCCTGCTCGAGCTCCGCCGCCATTTCGAGAAGGTCTACGCCGAACTCGGGTCCTTCACCAGCCACGCCAACGAACGCACCGATCCCGATGTGCCCGTGTTCCAGATACCGGGCGGCATGATCTCGAACTTCCGCACGCAGCTGCGCGAACTGGGCATGGCGAACCGCCTCGACGAGGTGCTCGCCGAGATCCCGCACGTGCGCCGCTGCCTCGGCTGGATCCCGCTGGTCACGCCCACCTCCCAGATCGTCGGCACCCAGGCGATGCTCAACGTGAAGTTCGGCCGCTGGAAGAACTTCGCCCCCGCCGCGATGGACATCGCGCTGGGCAAGTACGGCCGCCCCCCGGGCCCCATCGATCCCGAAGTGCTTCGCCTCGCCATGGAGCGCACCAAGGAGGAGCCGATGACCGGCCGCGCGGCCGACCGGCTCGCCCCGCGCATGGAGAGCCTCCGCGCCGAGCTGCGCGCGAAGGGCCTGCCCGCCGACGACGAGACGGCCGTGCTCCACGCCATGTTCCCGCAGCAGGTGGCCGACCTGCTCGCCGGCCGCAAACCCGTCGCGCCGGCCGTGCCCGCGCCCGCCGCGACCAAGCCGGCCACGCCCGCCAAACGTTTCCGCATCACCCTCGGCGCGCATCGCCGCGACGCCATCGTCGAGGAGGTCGACTGACATGCCCGCCACCCGCGAGACCGCCCAGCTGCTCGACCGTATCGCATCCCTGGAGTCGCGCCTGGCCGCGCTCGAGGCGCGCGCCGGGGTCGCGCCCCCCGAGGCCGACGACAGCATCCCCTGGACCGTGATCGTCGCCGCCGTGGCGGCGGTGGTGCGCGAGCCGTTCGCCATCCGCCTCGTCGAGCTCGCCCCCACGCCCGAGGTCAACTGGTGGGGCCTCGAGGGCCGCGTGCGCCAGTTCTCCAACCGGCCGCGGCGTTGAGCCTCCGCCCGCGGTACCGAAATCAAGAAAACGCTTCATCTACCCATGAAAACCGCCGTTCCCCCCGTCAGTCCCGCACCGGCCGCCGCGCCGCTCCCCTTCGCCCTTCCCGCCGAGGCCGCGGAGATTCTCCGCGCCTGCCCCGGCTTCACCGTGCCGGACTCGATCGCCGACCTGATCGAGCTCTCCGTCCGCGACGCGCGCGGCGGGTGGCACGAGGTCGCCTACGAGACGCCCGGCAAGGGCCGGGTGGTCGAGGCGGTCGTCTGCCGCGCGCGCAACGGCATCGCCGCCAACTACACCGAGCCGTACATGCGCCGGCGCGACCCGGACTGCATGGTCATCGGGGACGACCGCCCGACCGACAAGCCCACCTATCGCGAGCGTTTCGGCGCGGACTTCGCGCCGCTGCGCGAAGCCACCTTCGCGTGGCTGCGCACCCAGAAGCTCGCGGTGTTCCCCTTCATCGCGGGCATGCCGGGCAAGGGCACCGACGCGCTGGTGATCGCGCCCGACAACGCCGGCTTCTTCGCCCTCGGGCTCGCGCTGCTCCAGGGCATGCTCGCGCCGCGGGAGATCCCGGCGGGCTTCTCGCCGAAGGCGGTCATCTACGTGGCTCCGCCGTTCCGCCACACCCATTTCGCCGGCAAGCAGATCGTCGTGCACAACCGCCGCGAGGGCCTGCATGAGCTTTTCAGCTACAACCTCTATCCCGGCCCGAGCGCGAAGAAGGGCATCTACGGCGTGCTGCTCAACATCGGCGAGGCCGAGCGCTGGATCACGATGCACTGCTCCACCGTGCAGGTCGTCACCCCGTACGACAACCGCCTCGTGATCTCGCACGAGGGTGCCAGCGGCGGCGGCAAGAGCGAGATGCTCGAGCATGCCCATCGCGAACGCGACGGCAGCCTCCGCCTCGGCCGCAACACCGTCAACGGCGAGGAACGCCTCCTCACCCTGCCGCGCACCTGCGAGCTGCGCCCCATCACCGATGACATGGCGCTCTGCCATCCCGCCTTCGACAAGGGACGCGGCAAGCTCTCGCTCACCGACGCCGAGGACGCCTGGTTCGTGCGCGTCAACCACATCAACCGCTACGGCATCGATCCCCACCTCGAGCGCCTCACCGTGCACCCGCCGGAGCCGTTGCTCTTCCTCAACATCGAGGCCCAGCCCGGCGCCACCGCGCTGATCTGGGAGCATGTCCAGGACGCCCCGGGCAAGCCGTGCCCGAACCCGCGCGTGATCATTCCGCGCCGGATTGTGCCCGGCATCATGTCCGGCCCGGTCGATGTGGACGTGCGGAGCTTCGGCGTGCGCTGCCCGCCCTGCACCCGCGAGAATCCCAGCTACGGCATCGTGGGACTGTTCCACCTGCTCCCCCCGGCGCTGGCCTGGCTGTGGCGCCTGGTCGCCCCGCGCGGCCATGCGAACCCGAGCATCGTGCAGACGGAAGGCATGACCTCGGAGGGCGTCGGCTCGTATTGGCCGTTCGCGACCGGCCGCATGGTGGACCACGCCAACCTCCTCCTTAACCAAATCGTGGAGACGCCCGGCGTGCGCTACATCCTCGTGCCGAACCAGCACGTGGGCGCCTGGGAGACCGGCTTCATGCCGCAGTGGGTCGCCCGCGAGTACCTCGCCCGCCGCGGGAGCGCCCGCTTCTCGCAGAAACAGGTGCGCGCGTCGCGCTGCCCGCTGCTCGGCTGCACCCCCACCCAGATCAACATCGAGGGCCGGCATCTGCCGCCGTTCTTCTTCGAGGTCGAGCGGCAGCCGGAGGTGGGCGAGGTCGCCTACGACCGCGGCGCCGAGATCCTCGCGGAGTTCTTCGCCCGCGAGCTGCGGCAGTACCTCAAGCCCGAGCTGCTCGGCCTGGGCCGGCGCATCATCGAGTGCTGCCTCGACGGTGGCGCGCTCGACGACTACGTGCGCCTGGTCGACCACGAGACCTTCGCGCGCGAGGAGTGAGCCGCGCCATGCCCGCGGAGTTCTACGATCTCACGCTCCAGCGCGGCCGCCGGCCGGAGTTCGACGACGTGCCGGCGCGCCACCGCCGCCGGGTGCACGACGTGGACTACGTCGCCGTGCGCGGCATGCAGGGCGGCGACCTGTTCCTCACCCGCGAGGGCTGGGCGGTCGCGGAGTCGCTCCTGCCCGCGGTCTGGTACGACGACCAGCGTTTCCGCACGCTCGGCCGCGCGCTGCCGGGGGCGACCGGCTCGGTCTACCGGGTGCCGGCACCGCATCCGTATCGTCGCGACATCGGCCTGGTGGTGAAGTTCTGCCGCTTCGGCCAGGACGTGGGGCTCACCGTGCTGGGCGACGCCGCGGGTTTTCCCTGGCCCGCCAGGCTGCTGGACGACGCGCAATTCCTCGGGCCGTTCGAGGAGTTCGCCGCCATCGGAAGGCTGCGGGCGCAGGTCGGCGGCGGCCGGGGCCCGGTCGTGCGCACGAAACGGCCGCTGGCGATCTACAGCCCCGCGACCCGACACCCGCTCTGGGAGCTCGGCCGCGCCCCTCATCTGTATTCGCGCCAAGCCTCCGTGCTTGCCGCCGACCAGCGCCTCCGGCCCGGCCAACCGCCCGTCGCCTACGATCCGGAACGCCTCTACGTGCTCATCTACCAATGGGTCGACGGGATCGACGCCGAGGAGGCGGCCCGGCTGGGCGCGCTCGACGACACCGCGATGGTCGCCCTGAGCCACACGGTGGCGCGCGACATCGCCGCCCACGGCTTCGCCGTGCTCGACCACAAGCCGCGGCACATCATCGTGCGAGCCGGCCGTGACGGCCGGCTCGTCTCCCGCCGTGGACGCACCCTCTACGCCGTGATCGACTACGAACTGCTGGTGCCGCTGCCCGGCCGCGTGGCCGCGCCCGAGCTCGCCATTCCCCTCTCCGCATGACCACCGAAAACACCTCCTCCTTCACTCCCGCCGCCACCGGCCGGCCGCTCGTCGGCATCGTCATGGGCAGCACCTCCGACTGGCCCGTCATGGAGACCGCGGCGCGCCTGCTCGACGAGTTCGGCATCGCCACCGAGCGCCGCGCACTCTCCGCGCACCGGACGCCCGACGCCGCCCTCGACTGGGGCCGCGGCGCCGCCGGCCGCGGCCTCCAGGTCATCATCGCCGCCGCCGGCGGAGCCGCCCATCTCGCGGGCGTGATGGCGGCCGTGACGCCGCTGCCCGTGCTCGGCGTGCCGATGGAATCGGCGTCGCTCAAGGGCATGGATTCGCTGCTCTCGATGGTGCAGATGCCCGGCGGCATCCCGGTCGCCACCTTCGCCATCGGCAAACCGGGCGCGCTCAACGCCGCACTGTTCGCCGTCGCCGTCCTCGCGCAGGGCGACGACCGCCTCCGGCAGGCGCTCGACGCCTACCGCGCCGCGCAGACCAACAAGGTGCTCGAGGCCAAGCTGCCCTGAGGCGCACGGCGCGTTCACCCGCCGCCGGCGTCACTCGCGCCGGCGGAATCCAAGAATCAGCTACCCACCATGTCCGACATCCAACGTCTGCTCGCCAACAACCGCGCCTGGTCCGCCGCGATCCGCGAACGCGATCCCTCGTTCTTCCCGACGCTCGCGCGCCAGCAGCGTCCCTCGTTCCTCTGGATCGGCTGCGCCGACAGCCGGGTGCCGGCCAACGAGATCGTGGGCCTGCTGCCGGGCGAGATGTTCGTCCATCGCAACATCGCCAACGTCGTCGCCCACTCGGATCTGAACTGCCTCTCCGTGCTCCAGTACGCCATCGACGTTCTCCAGGTGCAGCACGTGATCGTGTGCGGCCACTACGGCTGCAACGGCGTGCGCGCCGTGGTCCGCGGCGAGCGCATCGGCCTCGCCGACAACTGGCTGCGGCACGTGCGGGATGTGTGGGAGAAGAACGCCGCCGCGGTCGAGGAGGCGCCCACGCCGGCCGCGCGCGTCGACCGCCTGTGCGAGTGCAATGTCGTCGCGCAGGTCGCCAACGTCGCGCAGACGACCGTCGCGCGCGACGCCTGGGCCCGCGGCCAGCCGCTCGCGGTGCATGGCTGGATCTACGGCCTCGGCGACGGCCTCGTGCGCGACCTCGGTGTATCCGTCGACCGGAACGCGTGACGCGCGAGCGGGCGCGAGGAAGGCGCCGCGGGCGCGCGTTTGTGCGTAGGGCCGCACCTCCTGTGCGGCCGCGGCGGCTTCAGGGCTGCCGCGCCGGCGCGGCAGCCGCGCTGAGCCGGTACAGCTTCGCGCCGTGGAACGGCACCTCCGGCGCGAATGTGCCGGAGTGCTCGCCGAGATCGGTGCGCGCCCAGAGGTCGCGAATCCGAACGGCGGTTACGCCGGTGAGCGCGGCGAGGTCGACCTCGATCGGGACGACGGCGGACGTGGCGGTGTTCGCCGCGCTGCCGACGACGGCGAGGCAGCGCACGGCGCCCGGGCCGTCGTACTTCGGCTCGAGGCCGACCGCCGCGCGGAAACGCACCGCATCGGCCGGCACCGCGTACTCGATCACCGCCGCGGCCAGTGCGCTGAGGCCGGGCACCTGTTCGCCGTCCTTGGCGACCTTGGCGCTGTCCCATTGCGCATCGGCGTGCGTCCAGGGCTGCGCGGTGAGCGGCCGTTCGGAGCCGTCGGCCAGGACCCAGCGCGGCTCCCGCCAGAGCACGGGTGCGAAGCCCTCGAACTCGCCCACGGGGTCCGCGGCGAGGAAGAGCGCGCGGCCGTCGCCCACCTCGATGTCGATCGTGCTCCCGCGGGCGGCGTCGGCGCGGAGCGCGCCGGAGTCGTGCCGCGCGTTCTCCGGCACGAGGCGGACGCGGTCGCGGGCGTTGAAGAGCGCGAGGTAGGTGTCGCCGGTTTTTGGATCTTTCGCGGTCCAGGCGACCAGGCCGTTGTGCTCGAAGAGCGGGCGGTTGTCGGTGCTGTGCTGGTTGACGGCGAGCACCTCGTCGTTGGTGAGCAGCGAAAGGGTGAACGGGTCGGTCTTGGTGAGGTCGCCGCCGTGCATGAGCGGCGAGCGGGCGATCGACCAGAGGGTCATCAACGTGAACTGTTCGTCGGGGGTGAAACGAGTGCCGCGCGTGCCGAGCACGAGCGTGCCGAGCGGGAGCATGTCCGCGTCGGGCCAGGCGCCGGCGACGCGGTGCGGGTTCCAGGCGGCGAGCCGGCCGAACTGCTCGCGCAGCGCGAGCCAGCGGTCCCAGAAGTCGTCGCTGATGCGCCAGAGGTTGGCGTGGTCGACCACGTGGGAGGCGGCGCGGAGGTCGGTCGCGCCGGGCGAGAGGCTGAGCACCATCGGGCGGCCGGTCTTGTCGATCGCGCGGCGGATGGCCTCGATCTCCGGCTGGTTCTGGAAATAGGGGCGGCTGAGGTCGTCGACCTTCACATAGTCCACGCCCCACTCGGCGAGCAGCGCGAAGACCGAGTCGTAGTAGGCCTGCGCGCCGGGCTTCGCCATGTCGACGCCGTACATGTCGGGGTTCCATGGGCACACATGGACCTTGTCGGCGATGTCCTGCGCGCGGAGCTCGGTGCCGAGGATCGGCAGGTTGCGCTCGACGGCCTGCCGCGGGATGCCGCGCATGAGGTGCACGCCGAACTTCAGGCCGAGCCCGTGCACATACGCCGAGAGGTCGCGGAAACCGTTGCCGCCCGCCGCCGAGGGGAACCGGTTGACCGCGGGCTGGAGCCGCCCGAACTCGTCCATCGTGAGCACGGCATCGGCGCGGTAGTCGTGGCTCTTCGCGCCGGGTTCGTACCACTGGATGTCGACCACGACATACTGCCAGCCGTGCGCCTTGAGCTGCGCGGCCATGAAGTCCGCCTGCTCCTTCGTCTGCGCCTCGGTCACGGTCGTGGCGAAGCAGTCCCAGCTGTTCCATCCCATCGGCGGCGTGGGCGCCCACGTGCGGAAGTTCGGGACCGTTTCCGCGGCGCACGCGGCGGAGGCGAAGCCGGCGAGGCAGAGAGCCGGCGCGACGAGACGCCGGAGCGACGAGGCAAGGGGAGGCAACATGCGGCGAAACAAGCCCCGCGGTCCCGCGTCGGCAAACTCCGAGTGACAACGCAACGGTTTCTCCCGCCCCCGCGAGACCGCCGGGCTTGTCCTCGCCGCGGCCACCCGCGGCGCCGCGCCTTTTTCGAAACGTGCTGACTCCAAACGCTGTCGCCGGGCGTATCCCGGGCAGTTCACCGAAATCAGGGACACGACCATGCAACACGTTCGCCTTCTCCTCGGCCTCGCGGCGGCGACACTCGTCGCGCTCGGGTGGCTTGCCCACGCGACTTGCTGCGGCGCCGGCTCGTGGAACGAGGCGGCGTGGCCGGATGCGCGCACCCGGGCGGAGCTTCGTTCCCCAGCGGCGCGCGCCGAGGCGCCGGCCGAGGCTGGGAGTCTGCGGCCGGCCGAGGCGATCCACCAGCATCGTGCAGCGCGCCCGCTCACGCGGGTGTGGTGGCCCGACGGCGTGCTCGCCGGCACGACGGAACTCGATCCCGAGTTGTTTCGGTCCGCGGCCGGGCCCCGGCCAATCGAGCCGCCGCTCGCGGCGGACAACTGGCAGTCGGGGGCAGGCGTCGGGATGGAGTCCGTGCTGCGGCCGCAAGGTGTGCGTGCGTTCACGGTTCGGGCCCCGGCCGCGGAGGCGGGCGGAACGCCGTTCGCGAAAGACGCGGAATGGCGTACCTCCGCCGCCGCGCGGCACAACGCGGGCGCGGACGCCGTCTCCCTGCTCCGGGCCACCCGGGCCAACCACCGTTTCTGATGGATCACGCCGAACCTCTGCCGATCTCCTTCGCGCCGCGCGAGCGGTGGCACGCCGCCGCGGCGGCCGACCGCAGCGAGACGCCTGCGCCGGCGTTCGGGCCGGAGGCGTTGTCCGTGCATCGCGAACTCGTGGCGCGCATGGCCGCCGGCGACGCCGCGGCGCTGCGGACCTTTGTCGACGAGATGGGCAGCCGCGTGCACGGGATCGTGCTGCGGATCCTGCGCGATCCCGAGGCGGCGCGCGAAGCCGTGCAGGACACGTTTCTCAAGGCCTGGCGGCAGGCCGGCAGCTACCGCGCCGACCGCGGCGAGGTGATCTCGTGGCTCGTCTTCATCGCGCGCAACGTGGCGATCGACCGCGTGCGACGGCAGGCCCGCCAACGCGCGCTGCTCGAGGCGTTGCGCGACGAGACCGACGGCGTGGTCCCGCCGCCGCAGGAGGCGTTTGCGCGGCGCGAGGCCGTCTCGCTCGGGCTGGCACGGCTGGCTGCGCCGCAACGCCAGGCGCTCGAACTCGCCTTCTTCGACGGATGCACGCAGGCCGAGATCGCCGCCGCGATGCGGACGACGGTCGGCAACGTGAAGAACCACCTCGCCCGCGGTCTGCGCAAACTCCGCGAACTCTTTCCCGCCCATGAATGACGACACCTCCACGGAAGCACTGCGCTACCTGCTCGACGAGATGGACGAGGTGCGGCGCGCGGCCTTCGAGGCCTCGCTCGAGTCCGACCCCGTCGCCGCGGCGGAGTACAAGCGCACCGCCGACGCGCTCGCCGGCTATGCGCTCACCGCAGCGCCGGCCGTGACTTTCGCCGCCGAGGAGCGCGCCGGGCTCGCGGCGGCGGTCCTTGCCGCCGCGCAACCCGCAAGGCCCCGCCG
>JAEZSJ010000117.1 GCA_023443985.1 Verrucomicrobiota bacterium
CGACAAAGCCGCTGACCGCGAGCACGGCGCGCGTGAGCGCCGGCAGCTCCGCCCCGCGCAGCTGCTCGCGGAAGATCGCCTGGAACCGCGGCACCACGAAGACCATCAGGCCGCCGAGGATCAGGAGGGTGACCGTGAGCACCGCCGCCGGATAGGCGAGCGCCGCCTTCACCTTGCGACGGATACGCTCGCTCTTCTCCAGGAAGCGCGCGAGCTGGAGCATCGCCACCTCGAGCCGGCCGCTCGCCTCCCCGGCGCGGACCATGCCGAGGTAGACGGAGGGAAACGCCCGCCGTTGCCGCGCCATCGCCGCCGACAACGGCTCACCGGCCACGATCGCGGCCGCGAGCTCGCCGATGACGAAACGGAACGCCGGCCGCCGTTCCTGGCGCTCGAGCACCTTGAGGGCGCGCAGCAGCGGCAAGCCGGCCTGCAGGAGCGTGCCGAGCTGGCGCGTGAAATCCGCGAGACCTTGCGCACCCACGGGAGACCCGAAGCAGACCGGCGGTCGGACCGGCCGGACCGGCGCGTCGTCCGGGCGGGCCCCGCCCGGGGCGAGTCGTGTGGGGAACCAGCCGAGCTGCTTCACCTCGGCGGTGGCGCACTCCACCGTGGCGGCCTCCAACGTGCCGCGATGCTCCCGCCCCAGTTCGTCGACCGCCGTGAAGTCGTAGCTCGGCATCCGGATTCCGAATGCCGTCTCCGGGGACGCGTGTGAAGCGAAAACTCGCCGGCTGTCGCGAAGAGGCCGCGACAGCGGCTCGTTCACCGCGGCTGCAGCACGTGCTGGTTGGCCATCATGATGCCGCTCAGCATCGAACCGGTGATGCCGAGGTAGCCCTGGTCGGTGCCGATGAGGACCAGGTTGGCGCAGGGGGTGCGGCCGTCCCGGACCTTGCGCGGCGCGCCGTAGATCGCCCCGCGGAGGTGGCCGGTGTAGCGCTGCACGGTGAGCGGCGTGAACATGTCGGTCGCCACGGTGGCCGCCTCCAGCGCGCCGGGCGCCAGCGGGGCGACGAACCGGCGGGCGCTCGCGACCGCGGCATCGAACCACTGGCGCTTGGCCGCCCGGTACTCGGGCTCCGGCATCGCCGCCCAGGCGGCATGGCTCGCGAGGCAGGTCACGCGCAGGCAGCCCTCGGCCATCGTGCGGCCGCCGAAGTCGAAGTTGTTCGGGAAACAGATCACCCCGCTCCGCGGATCGACCGGCTCGGCGGGGTTGACGAACTCGAAGCGCTCGGAGTCGTTGAAGAACACGATCGTCTCGCGCCAGCCGAAGTCCTGCGGCTGGGTTCGGAGCACGCTGATCGTCTCCACAAACCCGAGTCGGCCGTCGTCGGACGGGGCCGGCGCGGCGACCGGGCCGGCGCCGGCCTGGTCGGCGCAGAGCTGTCGCGTCTCGTCGGCTCCGGCGGAGCTGAGCACCCAGTCGGCGGTCACCGTCTCGCCGTTGTCGAGTTCGAGGGCGGTCACGCGGCCGCCGGCGGTGCGAAGCCGGCGCACGCCGCACTTCATCCGCCGTTCGCCGCCGTTCGCGCGCAGGCGTTCGGTCAGCAGCCGCAACAGCACCCGGATGCCCTCGAACGGCCGGGCGAAACCCTCGAGGTAGACCGCCTTGAACATGATCACGAACTGCAACGCATCCATGTCGCGGGGCGTCGCGCTGCCGTAGTAGAAAAGCGGACAGAGCAGCATGTCCTCGAGCACCGGGTCGCTGATGTGGCGGCGCACCATCTCGCGCGCGGTGAAGCCGGGGGAGGCGCTCACGGTGTCGTCGAACGCGCGGACTTCGCCGAGGAAGCGGCGGAAGGCGTCGACTTGCGCCGGGAACTCGCGCGCCACCTCGGACTCCAGGACGGCGGCGTCGTTGGTGAAGCGCAGTTCGCGCCCGGGAAACCGCACTGCGGAGCCGAGCTGCGGGCAGAGGTCGAGGGCGTCGCGCTCGATCCGGAGCTGGCGCAGAAGCTTGCCGAGGGCGGTGCCGCGCACCTCGCGGGGCACGTAGTTCGTCATCGCGTGCAGGCCCACGTCGTACTTCCGGCCGGCGACGCTGTAGAAGCTGTTCAGCCCGCCGACCACGTTGTGCCGCTCGAAAAGGCAGACTCTTTTCCCGAAATGGGCCAGCCGCACTCCGGCGGCCAAGGCGGAAAGTCCGGCTCCGATGATCGCGACGTCGTAATGGCTGGCGGTGGGCATGGCTTGGCGGACCGCCGAAACTCTCGGGCGGCCCGCTGCGGAGCAATGCCCAAGTGCGGCCAGCGGGCGGTCCTCCGGAATCCTCCCGCAGGAAACCTTCTCCGCGAGGTGGACGCTCCGCACAAACGGGATACCTGATGGCGTTACATTTCCGGCGGCTCGGTCCGATAGTACCCTAGGTAGACCGGCGTCAGCCTCGCTCCGCCTGGACCGGCAGGCCCCACCCCGCAACCCGCATTCCCATGGCCAACGTCATCCTCCTCGACGCGAATGAAGTCGCGGGCCGCGCCATGCAGGGAATCCTGGCCCGCGGCCATCACCGGTGCGTCGCCGCCACGACCTCCGCGGAGGCGTGGCGCCTGTTGCGCGAGCGCGTGAACATGGACGTGATGTTCCTCGAACTGGAGCTCAAGGGCGAGAAGGGCATCGATTTCCTGGAGCGGCTCCGTGCCGACTGGTTCCTCAAACAGCTCCCGGTGGTCGTCTACACCACTATCGGCGACCACGCGATCGTGCGGAAGGTGCTGCAACTGAAGGTGCAGAACTACCTGATCAAGCCGTACAACGATGAACACATCTTCCGCGAGGTCCTGAAGGCCTGCGCGAACCCCTGGCGCAACCTGCAGTTCGAGGAGGACAAGTCGTTCTGCGCGCAGATGGGCTACGCCCCGGACACCCTGCGGGCGATGCGCACCTCCCTGGCCGAGTCGCTCGAGAAGAGCCGGGAGTTTTTCGAGGGCTGCGTGACTTCGCGCAATCCGCCGCAGGTCCACGCTCGCATCGACACGATTGCCGAGAAGGCGGAGGCAGCCGGCGTGTGGGGCGTGGTCGAATACATGGCCGCCCTCAAGGAGAAGGCCACCGAGGGCGACTGGGGCTTCTTCAAACGTTGTCCCGAGGACCTCGACTACGCCCGCGAACTCATCCTGCTCCACCTCGACCCGAAACGCGTCCCCACCGGAGCGATGTCCGAGGAGGAGAAGGAGGCGCAGCGCGAGAGCCAGGCGCGGGCCCTCTGGATGAACGCCGATGTCGACCACGCCGGCCCGATGGCCGCCCCCGAGGAGGTGCTCCTCCAGGCCGAGGCGCTTCCCGCCTGCCCCACGATCGACTCGGTCGCCGCCGGCTTCCAGATGACGGCGGACCGCACCGCCGCGAACCTCAATCAGATCAACGATCTGGTCGCCAAGGATCCCTCGCTCATCACCCAGGTCATCGTCGCCGCGAACCATCTGCAGCACGATGAGATGACGGTGATCGACGACCCGCGCACCGCCGTGGGCCTGCTGGGCAACATCAAGCTCAGCGCCATCGCGAAGACGTTGCCGACGATCCCTGCGCGCCACATGCACGTGCCGCCGATTTCGTGGGTGCAGTTCTGGATGTTCCAGATGGGTGTCGCGCGGCTGGCGCAGTTCACCGCACGTTATCTGGAGTTCGACTCGCTCGTCGGCCGCGCCTACACGGCCGGACTCATCCAGGACCTCGGAAAACTGCTTCTCGTGAAGCTCTTCCCGTTCGCGTTTCCCGCGATCGTGAACTACGCCCGCGAGCACAAGGTCCCGTTGCACGAGGCCGAGCGGAAGTACCTCGGCTGCACCACGCGCGAGATCGGCGAGCGGTTTGCCCGGAAACAGGGGCTCCCCGCCCCGTTCTGCAGCGTGATCCGCTGGACCGAGGCGCCGGAGAAGGCGGGCGACGATCTTGAGCTCGCCGGGGTCGTCTCGCTGGCCCGCGACCTTTGCCTCTACAACCACGTCGGCTTCTGCGGCGACACGGTGAAGGACACCGCGCCCTCACTCGAGGAGACCGTGGCCTGGCAGGCGTTGCGGCCGCGGGTTTTCCCGAGCTTCAACATGAAGAAGTTCGAGTCCGAGGCGCACGAGCTCTGCCTCCAATTGCGCCAGACCCTTGCCGGCAAGCAGCAGGACGGCGGCTGACAGGCGGCGGAATCTCGCCGCAGCGTTCAGTCGCCCCGGGCAGGTCATGATGAAAGAGGAACGACAGCTTGCAGTCGCGCCGCGCGATCGGCGCGGGTATGTCGCCTACTTGGCGGTTCTCACACTTGTCGCGCTCGGCATGTGTGCGGTTGCGCCGAGCCGTGCCGGTCGACTGCTGGGGATCGGGTTCACGCTGATCCTTCTGCCACTGCCGCTGGTGGTTCTCCGCTTCACGCGCCCACCCCGGTGCCCGCGCCGGGGCGACGGGACCTGAAGCCGGCGACCGGGAGCGGCGCGGACGCTCAAAGGGCGCGCAGGTAGGCCACGAGGTCGGACTTCTCCTCGGCCGCCAGCTTCGTGCCGAGCACGAGGTTGAAGAACTCGACGGTATCCTCGAGGGTGAGGCAGCGGCCGTCGTGCAGATAGGGCGGGCTCTCCTTGATGCCGCGCAACGTGAACGTCTTGATCGGGCCGTCCGGCGCCTCGTTCGTGAACCGCTCGAGACGCAGGTCGTGCATCTGCTGGTCCATGTACATCGGCGGCACATGGCAGTCGGCGCACCTGCCCTTCCCGAAGAACACCGCCTCGCCGCGCACCTCCTTCGCACTCGCCTTCGTCGGGTCGAGACGGCCGCTGGTGTCGAGCTTGGGCGCCGGCGGCAGGTCGAACATGTTTTGCATCTGCGCCATGTGGCTGACCTGCACGCGGTCGAGGATCATCAGGCCCTTCTTCATCGCGTGGATCGGGTCGCCGTTGAAGTACGCGGTGCGCTGTTCGAACTCCGTGAAGTCCTCCACCGAGCGCAGGCTGCGCTTCGATCCGTGGATCTGCTGGTTGAACAGCGCGCGCAGGCTCGTTGTATCGAGACGGAAGCGACGTTGCTGCGGCCGGTCGTCGGGGTTGAGGTGGAACTGGCCGGTCGTGTGGCCGTTGATGTGGCAGTCGAGGCAGCTCACGCCGAGGCTCGGGGCGCGGGACTTGCGGTCGTCGGTCGGGTTGAACTCCTCCTGCGGCAACGGCGTGAGGAGCAGGCGCAGGCCGTCGAGTTGCACCGGGGTGAGCAGGTCCTTGAAGAGCCGGTAGTAGTTGTTGATCGAGACGACCTCGCCGCGGGACACGTCGCCGAGCTCCGGGCGGTTCTGCAGGAAGAGGGCCGGCGGGAACTCCGGCAGGAACGCCTCGGGGAGGTCGAAGTCGACGTCGAAGCGCTGCAGCCGCGGGAACATTGCGGTCTGCACCTGCGGGAAGACCTGCCCGCCCGTGGCCTGTTTCGGGTGCGGGAGCGAGGGATACGGGAAGATGCCGCGCCGTCGGATTTCCTCCGGGGCCATCGCGGCGAGCGCCGCCCAGTCGAGACCGGCGGGCAGGCGCGCCGTGGGGCCGACGGCGAGCGGCTTGCCGCGGGTCATCTTCGCCTCGGGGTCGAGCTTGGGCGTGAGATTGTAGCGGGCCTCGAGGAGCTGTCGTTGAGCGGCCATCACGGCGTCCTTCGCGGCGATGTCGTTGTGCATGATCTCGTCGGGCGACTGCTGGGGCCGCTCGGCGTTGAGCGGGTCGCGGTAGAAGTCGAACCCGCGGACTTCTCCGTCATTGGGCTGCGTCGCGAACGCGCCGGAGGACGGCGTGGCGTGCGCGGCGAGGTACTCGATCATGCGGTCGTGCTCGCTCTTCCGCTGCTCCGGGCGGGTGATCGGCACCTGATGGACGGTCTGGGCCTCCTGCACCGCGTCGGGGGCGAGCGGCGGAGCCGGCGAAGGCTGCGGATTGGCGACGCGGTCGGAGCGCATCGCCGGCTGGTTGGAGCCGGGCGCCTCCGGAGTGCGTTTCTGTTGGGCGGGGAGCGCGGTCGCGGCGAGCAGCACGCCGACGAAAAGAACGGAGGCAAGCGGGCACGGTTGTTGGTTCATGGCGGGTTCCGGGGAGTGGCGTCGATCCTCCCACGCCCGAACGTCGCTGTCGCCCGGAGGCGTCCCGGCCTGGTGGCGCCGCGCTTCTCCACCGTGCGGCTGGTGCATTCCCGCCCGCGTTTGTCGGGAAACCCGCCACGGGGCGCGGGCCGGACCGCATACCAGCGTCGTTTTTGGGCCTCGCGCGCCGCCACCCTGCGCGGCTACCAACGGCGCGATGTTCTCCGCTGCCCGCTGTTCCGCTGTTCTCACCGCGATCCGCGACCGCGCCCCGCTGGTGCACAACATCACGAACTATGTCGTGATGAACAACACCGCCAACGCCCTGCTTGCCGTGGGCGCCTCGCCCGCGATGGTCCACGCGCTCGAGGAGGTCGAGGAGTTCGTAGCCCTCTCGCAGGCGCTTGTGGTCAATATCGGCACCCTCTCGACCCCGTGGATCCGCGCGATGCAGAAGGCGGCCGATGCCGCCAACGCCCGCTCCATTCCCTGGGTCCTCGACCCCGTCGGAGCCGGCGCCACGACGCTGCGCACCGAGACGGCCGCCGACCTCGCCCGCCAGCGCCCCGCCTGCATCCGCGGCAACGCCTCCGAGATCCTCGTCCTGGCCGGCGCCACCGGCGAGAAGACCAAGGGCGTCGATTCGACCCGTGACTCGGCCGATGCCCTCGCCCCGGCCCGCCAGTTGGCGCAGAGCACCGGCGCGATCGTGGCCGTCACCGGGCCCGTCGACTACGTGACCGATGGCGCCCGCACGCTCGCGCTGGCCAACGGCCACCCGCTCATGGCGCGGGTCACCGGGCTCGGCTGCACGGCGACCGCCTTGGTGGGCGCCGCACTCGCCGTGGAGAACGACCGCCTCCGCGCGGTCGCCGCAGGCCTGAGCCTTCTGGCGCTCGCCGGCGAGATCGCCGCCGAGAAAAGCCCGGGGCCCGGCTCGCTCCAACTGCACCTGCTGGATGCGCTGTATCAGATCGACGAAGCCACGGTTGCGCGCCGGCTCCGGATTCTCGCCTGATCTCGTCTATCGGGCCTCGCGGGCGTCGGGGTCGCGGTTCACGTCCCAGATGTACGGCCACCAGTTGTTCAGGATGCCGTCATGGGATCCCGGGTTCGCGGGGATGTGGTCGAACCACCAGCAGAGGAAGCCCCGGTGGTAGTCGCCATTGAAGGTGTTCCAGGTCTCGCGATTGACCCGCTGCTTCGCGCCGGAGAGGTCCGGATACTGGTACCAGTTCGCCGCGGCGGACTCGGCCAGGTCCGTGAACGCGAACGCGTAGTCGGAGCCGCGCGGCGCGTTCGGGGGATAGTGGCCCGTGCCGACCTGAGCATGGCCCGGAGCGACCAGCCGGTCGTCGTAGTTCTGCCACTCCGTGAGCGTGAAGTAGTCCCAGTCGTGCAGCGCGACCGTGACTCCGTCGCGGTTGCGCGCCCGCCGGTCCCGCGGCCAGTTGCGCGCGGTCCGGGACATGATGTTCTCGGTCATGTGGGCGGTGACCTCGAGCCAGCACTCGACCGAGCGGTTGTAGCCATGCCCCATCACGACGAAGCGTCGGCGTGAGGCGATGCCCTCGATGGGGCTTCCATTGACCCAATACGCACCGGGGCCCGCCATCGCGGTCTCCCAGAGGCCGCAGCCCGGGGGATAAAGAATGCAGACGAGGTTGGCCGCACCCGAGTCGATCTTGTTCACGATCCCGAAGCGCGGATCGTTGATCATCGCCGGATAGTCCGCGCGTCCGTTGTTGAACATATCGAAGTACTCGCCGCGGTCGCCGAAATAGAGGACGCCGATGTTGTCGAAGAACAAATCGCGGTCCACCCACCGGTGTTCGCGCACCATCTCGATGCCGGCGCTGTTCCGGCACGAGGCCGGAACCAGCGGAGGCAGGTCGTCGACCTCGATCCGCTCGACCACCTCCATGGTGAACCGGCCATGCCCGGCCTTCGTCATGTCTGCGATGTAGTTTGCGATCTGGGAGTCGATCGAAGGGAAGAAGTCGAACACCTCGTGCGGCTTGCGGTAGCCGTAGCCCGGACCGGAGGTCGGGTTGTAGATGATCAGCAGGATCTTCACCGGGAAGGCCTCGACAGCCGGAGGGGGCGCCGGTGGCTCCGGCGGGGGCGTCACTGGCGGAGCCGGCGGAGCGCCGGTCCCGGCCGGGGCTGCATCGTCGCCGCCGCATCCG
>JAEZSJ010000222.1 GCA_023443985.1 Verrucomicrobiota bacterium
GCCCTGGCCCTGCTGCTGGCGGAGCAGCTTGGCCTTCTTCTTCTCGAGCTTGAGCTGCTTCCAATATTCGCGGCCGTAGCGTTTGCCGCCCGGAGGCGTGGCGCCGGGCGCCGACTCCTGGGCCGACCCGTCGGGCGAGCCTGCAGCGGGTGCCGCCCCTTCAGCCGGGGCGGACTCCCCACCTCCGGCGGAGGCCCCCGTACCCGCGGTTTCATGACGCGCGGCGGCGGACGGCGCCGGCGGCGCGTCGTCGGGCGAGAAGGACAGGATCTCCTGTTGCGGGGGCACGAAGGGGGCCGGCGCGGAAGCGGGTTCCGCCTTCGGTTCCGGCGCCGGTGCGACCTGCTCCGCGTGCGGGGCCGGCAGGGAGGCCGAGGGCTCCGGCGCCGCGACCGGCTCGTCCCCCGTCTTCTTGCGCGTGCGCGGCGAGGCGGACTTGCCGCGGGTCAGCCGCGAGGCGCGGCGCTTCGGGGCCGGGCTCTCGGAATCGGGAGCCGCGGGACGGGACTCGGAGTCTTTCGACGAACGGGGAGTTTCCATTGCGGAACGGGTGTACGGCCGGCGCAGGGCGCGCGGCGAAAAAAGGTGTTCGGTGGTTTCGCTAGAGCCAGCGGCCGGCGAGCGCTGCGACCTGATCCCTGAGGAAATCGAGTGACCCGTCGTTGAGCAGGACGAAGTCCGCGGCGGCGATTTTCCGGGGGAGCGGAAGCTGCTTGGCGATCCGGGCGGCGGCGAGGTCGGGTGGGACTCCGCGTGCCTGCAGCCGTGACAGTTGCTGGCCGGACGATGTGGCGACGCAAACGGTGGAATCAAACCAATTCTCCAGCCCGTTCTCGAAGAGCAACGGCACCTCCACAACCCAGCGCGCCGCCAGATCGCTCGCGAGCGCCGCCCGCCACGCCGCCCGCACCTGCGGATGCAGCAAGGCCTCCAACCACCGCCGCTCGTCGTCCCGCGCGAACACCCGCTCGGCCACTGCGGCGCGGTCCAACCGGCCCTCGGCACCGAGCACCCCGGCGCCGAAACGCGCCGTCACCGCCGCCACGATGTCGGGCCGGGGCAACAACTCCTCGCGCACGATCCGGTCGCAATCCACGGTCCGAAACCCGTGCTCCGCGAAGAAGCGGGTCGCAGTCGATTTGCCGCACCCCATGCCACCGCTCAGTCCGAGCACCAGCCGCGGACGCGGCCAATCCGGCGGTGGCGGGTCGCGACGGACCGTCGCGGTGGCGGTCGCACTGGGCGTCCTCTGGTCCATGGGAGGCGGTGACGATGCGGGCCCGCCCGCCCCGGGCAACCCCGTTCTGGCGGTCGCCGCTCCGGCGGCAATCGGCGGATTCCCTGTAAACCCGCCCCCGCTCCGGCCGATTGGTCCTCGATCAGGCCTTCCGCTGCGCCGCCGCAAATGACCCGTCTCCCCTCGCCGCCCTAGCCATGCAATCCGCTCTGGACTATGCGCTCTTCGCCAGCGGCACCGCGGCGGCGCTGCTCGGGGTTTGTGTGCTCCGCCACCGTGGGCGCGGGGGACAGTTCCGCTCGCCGGTGGGCTGGGTCGCGGTGGTTAGCGCCGTCTTTGCGGCGCTGCAACTGGTCGCGATCAACTGGCCATTGTTGTCGGGCGAGGCGCTGTTTCCCGCCGTGGCGGTCGGCCTCGCCTGCGCGAGCGCCACCGCGGCGTTTGCCCTCCTCGTGCGGACCGGCGGCTGCGGCGGCCACGCGCTTGCCGCCGCCGGCGCGACCGTCGCGATCCTGGCCGCCGGCTGGGGTGCCACGGAGTGGTCGGGGCGCACCACAGACGCCACCCTGCGGCGCGATGTCGTCCGGCAGGCGATCGCGCTCGCCAACACGCTCGACCCCGCCCTGCTCGCCCGGCTCGCCTACGCGCTCTCCGATCGCGAACGGCCGGAGTTCCAGACCGTGCGCGCGCAATTGGTCGCCTACGGGCGGGCGGCCGGGCTGCGCAGCATCTACACGATGGTCCTCCGGGGCGGGCGCCTGTTCTTCGGGCCGGAGAACCTCGCCGAAGACGATCCCGACGCCTCGCCTCCGGGCACCTGGTACGAACAGCCCGAACCCGAGATCTTCGAGGTGTTTCGCACCGCCGTGGCCATCTCCGACGGTCC
The DNA here is from genome assembly GCA_023443985.1 of Verrucomicrobiota bacterium. Lineage (GTDB taxonomy): Bacteria > Verrucomicrobiota > Verrucomicrobiia > Opitutales > Opitutaceae > CAJCBL01. Next base: position 2,124 of record JAEZSJ010000222.1, read on the forward strand.
CACCACCGACGAGTACGGCACCTTCGTCTCGGGGCTCGCCCCGGTCGTCGATCCCGCCACCTCGGACGTGGTGCTCGTGGTCGGCATCGACTTCGATGCTGCGGATTGGGAACGGATGATCGCCCGCGCCCGCGTCGCCATGATGGGCTGGACGCTGTTGCTGCTGGGCGTGCTGTTCACCGGACTCGCCGCACTGCGGCGCCCGCCCCGGACGAACCTCCACGGCCGCGCGGCCGCCGCGGTGGCGGCTTTCGGGGTGGCCGTCACCGTGCCGCTCGCGCTCGCGCTGCACCACCGTGAGAACATGGTCCACGAGACGGATTTCAAACGGCTCGCCGTCGCCCACGCCCAGATCGTCGCGGGGGCGTTCCGCAATTTCGGCGACAGTCTCTCCGCCCTCGCCCGGTTCTGCGCCGGCACCGCGGTCCCCGCCGCCAACGAGTTCGCCGCCTTCGCCACCCCGCTCACGCACACCGCCTTCGCGGAAACCTTCGAGTGGCTACCGGCCGAACACCTCTCGACCGTCGATCCGCTGCTCCAAGCGGCGGTGGAGCAGGCTGCCCGCACGCGGCTGCCCACCGTCACCGCCGCGACCGAGTCGCCCGGGGCGGAGGCACCCACGATGCTCGTGCGCGCGGTGCATCCGGTCTTCACCCCGCTCACGGGATCGCTCCGGGGCTTCGTCGTGGGCACGCTCGACCTGCCCGTCGTGCTCGAACGCCGCATCGCCCTCGACCGCGGGCCAAGACCCGCCGTGGAACTGCGATTGATCGACATCGGCGAACCGGAGCCGCGCCTGCTGGCCGCCCGGGTCGCCCGCGACTCCCGGCCGGCCGCGGACATCGCGGCCGACGACACGCTCGCCCCGCTCTTCTTCTTCAACCGCACCTGGGTGATCGCCGCCCGCGCCGGCGGAGCGTTCGAGTCGCTCCATCCGCACCGTGCGTTGCTGGGCAGCGGCGTGATCGGCCTGCTGCTGAGCGCCACCCTCGCCGGACTCACCTCGTTGGCCGTGCGCCGGCGCGAACGCCTCGAATCCGAGGTGCACGCCCGCACCGCCGAACTCCAGGACAGCGAAAGCCGTTACCGCACCCTCTTCACCTTCAACGGCGCCGTCATGCTCCTGGTCGATCCCCGCACCGGGACCATTGTCGAGGCCAACCCCGCCGCCGCCGCCTTCTACGGGTGGGCCACCGCCGAGCTCACCGGCAAGTCCATCCTGGACCTCAACACGCTCCCGGCCGACGAACTCCGGGCGCGCCTGCTCGCCGCCGGCCGCGGCGCCCAGCAGCGCTTCGAATTCCGCCACCGCCGGGCCGACGGCACGGTCCGCAACGTCGAGGTCTACAGCACGCCGATCGTCCTCCACGGCCAACCCCTCCTGCATTCGATTGTTCATGACATAACGGACCGCATCGCGGCCGAGTCCGCGGTCGCCCGCAGCGAGGAGAACTTCCGCAACTTCTTCGACCACTCCGGCGACTTCCTCACCGTGCTCGACTCCACGGGTCGGATCCTGGCGGCCAACCGCACCGTGCTCGCGCGGCTCGGCTACGCCGCCGACTCCCTCATCGGCAAGAGTCTGCTCGTCCTGCACCCGGCCGAGGCCGCCACCGAGGCCGACTGGGTGTTGCGCCAGATCCTCGCCGGCCGCGTCGAGACCAGCCCGTTGCCCATCGTCGACGCCGCCGGCCACCGGATCGCCGTCGAGACCCGCTTCGTCCGCGGCCACTGGAACGGACAACCGGCCATCTTCGGCATCACCCGCGACATCTCCTTCATCAAGCTCTCCGAGGAGAAGTTCTCGAAGGCCTTCAACCTGAGCGACTCGCTCATGGCGATCGCCACCCTCGACGAGGGCCGCCTCATCGAGGTCAACGCCGCCTTCCAGCGCGTGCTCGGTTTCAGCGACGCCGAGGCGATCGGCCGCACCGGCACCGAGCTCGGCATCTTCACCGACCCCAAACTGCCCGCGAAGGTCCTCGCCGCCAAGGAGACGGAGACCGCGGCCCTGGAAACCACCCTGCGCACCCGCTCCGGCGAGCTCCGCCACGGCGTGTTCTCCGCCCACCGTATCCAACTTCAGGACCAGACGCTGTTCATCACGAACTTCGTCGACCTCACCGACCGCAAGCTCGCCGAGGACCGGCTGCGCGAGGCCATGCAGCAGCTCGAGCAGGCCAACCGCCACCTGCGCGAGATGACCGAGCGCGCGCAGGCCGCGAGCTCCGCCAAGAGCGCCTTCCTCGCCAACATGAGCCACGAGATCCGCACGCCGATGAACGGCGTGATCGGCATGACCGCGCTTCTGCTCGACACCCCGCTCGACCCGAACCAGCGCTCCTACGCCCAGACCGTCCGCGCCAGCGGCGAGGCCCTGCTGACGGTCGTCAACGACATCCTCGACTTCTCCAAGATCGAAGCCGGGAAGCTTTCGCTCGAAACCCTCGACTTCGACCTGCAGACCCTGCTCGACGACTTCGCCGCGATGCTGGCCGTGCGCGCCCACGACAAGGGCCTCGAGTTCATCTGCGCCGCCGATCCCGCCCTGCCCGCCCGCCTGCGCGGCGACCCCGGCCGCCTCCGCCAGATCCTCCTCAACCTCGCGGGCAATGCCATCAAGTTCACCCCCGCCGGCGAGATCGTCGTGCAGGTCACCCTGGCCTCCTCCGCGGCCGATTCCGTGCTCCTGCGTTTCGCGGTCCGCGACACCGGCATCGGCATCCCCAAGGAGAAACAGGACCTCCTCTTCCAGAGTTTCTCCCAGGTCGATGCGTCCACCACCCGCAAGTTCGGCGGCACCGGGCTCGGCCTCGCAATCAGCAAGCAGCTCGCCACCCTCATGGGCGGCGAAATCGGCGTCGAAAGCGACGACGGCCGCGGCGCGGAGTTCTGGTTCACCGCCCGGCTTGAGCTGCCGCCGCAGCCCGAGGCCCCTCCCACCCCGCCCCTACAGGATGTCCCCCTGTTCGTGGTCGACGACAACTCCACCCATCGCGCCTTCCTGCGCCGCCGCCTGGAGGCGTGGGGAGCGTGTGTCACCGACGCCTCCGACGGGACCACCGCCCTCGACACGCTGCGCGCCGCACTCGAGAAAGGCTCCGCGTACGCCGCGGTCCTCATCGACCTCCAGATGCCCCAACCCGATGGCATCACCCTCGCCCGCGCGATCCGCCACGACCCGCTGCTCCGCTACACCCCGTTGGTCGGCATGTTCGCCCCCTCCCGCCAAGGGAACGTCTCCCCCTGCGACCGCCGACTCTATGCCGCCTGCCTGTCCAAGCCGGTGCGCCCCGCCGAACTGCTCGACTGCCTCGTGGCCGCCTTCCGCCACCTGCCCGCCGTCGACGCCACCGCCGAGCCGCCGCCCGTCGACGCCGCGCCCCTGCAGCGCACCGAGCGCCTGCTCCTCGCCGAGGACAACCCGACCAACCAGCAGGTCGCTGTCGGCATCCTCGGGAAACTGGGCTTCACGCACGTGACCGTGGTCGCCAACGGCGCCGAGGCCGTGCAGGCGCTCGCCGCCACCCCGTACGATCTGGTGTTCATGGACGTGCAGATGCCGGAACTCGACGGCCTCGCCGCGACCCGCCTCATCCGCGCCCAGTCCACTCCGGACACGACCCGGCCGGTCCCGATCGTCGCCATGACGGCCCACGCCACGCCCGCCGACCGCGAACGCTGCCTCGCAGCGGGCATGAACGACTATCTCGCCAAACCCCTCCTCTGCGACGCCCTCGCCAACGTGCTCGCGCGCTGGCTCTCGGGCGATGGAGTCAGTCCGCCCCCGGAGGCGCACTCCGCCATCGCCGCCGAACAGCCGGGGGCCGAACCGCAGACCTTCAACCGCGCCGCCCTCCTCACGCGCGTGCTCGGCGACGAGACCCTCGTCCGCACCCTCGCCGCCAAATGCCTGGACGACCTGCCTCACACTCTCGAGCGTCTCCGCGCCGCGCTCCTCGCGGAGGACACGAAGAACGCCACGCTTCACGCCCACACGCTGAAAGGCGCCGCCGCGAACATGGGCGGGGAGCAACTCCACCACCTCGCCGCCTCCCTCGAG
>JAEZSJ010000225.1 GCA_023443985.1 Verrucomicrobiota bacterium
GCCGCGGACCGCCCCGCGCACGACCGCTCCGGAGGGTTGCAGCCGGTTCCCGCCGGTGGTTGCCTCGCGCGACTCCTCCCGCCGCCATGCGACTCCTCCGCTTCCTTCTGCTCTCCGCCTGCGGCGGGCTCGGCCTCGCCCCCGCCGGCCTGCGCGCGCAGGCGGACGAAACCTGGAGGGCGTGGAACGCGCCGGTCGAGCCGTTCCGGATTGTCGCCAATATCTATTATGTGGGCACGGCGGACCTCGCCTGCTACCTCGTCGCCACGCCGGAAGGACACCTCCTGATCGACGGCGGTTTGCCCGAGACGCCGCCGCGCATCCGGGCGAGCGTGGCGAAGCTCGGCTTCCGCCTGGAGGACGTCCGCATCCTGCTCGGCACGCATGCGCACGCGGACCATGCGGGTGGACTGGCGGAGCTGAAGCAGGCGACGGGGGCGCGGCTCTGCGTCGGGGCGGCGGATGCGGCGCAGTACGCGGCGGGCGGGAAGGGCGACTTCCACTGGGGCGACCGTCTGCTGTTTCCGGCGGTCGAGGCCGAGGAGCGCTTGCAGGACGGCGCGACCATCACGCTCGGCGGCACGACGGTCGTGGCACGCCATACCCCCGGCCACACGCGCGGCAACCTCAGCTTCACCCTCCGCGTCGAGGAGGCCGGCCGGCCCCTCGATGTCGTGATCGCGGGCAGCGTCACCGCACCGGGCTACCGGCTCGCAGGCAACCCGGCGTACCCGGAGATCCAGACCGATTTCGAACACTCGTTCGCGTTGCTGCGGTCGCTCCCCTGCGATGTGTTTCTCGCGCCACACGCGCATGTCTTCGGAATGGACGGGAAACGCCGGCAGCTGGCGTCCGGGCCGGCGGAGAATCCGTTCATCGATCCGGCGGGTTATCGGGCCTGGGTGGCACGCTCCGAGGCGGCGTTGGCTGCTCAGCGGCCCCGGTGACCCGGAGCCGCGGCCGGGATGGGACGAGCGAGCACCCCAGGGTGATATCTTGACATAGAGATAAACGTCGACATCGGTCGCCCCGTGTCGACCATCCCAGCAATCGTGCCGGAGCGGCTGTACCTGATTCTCTGGCGGGCCTTCTATGCCGTGGAGGCGCACGATCGGCGTAGTATCCACTCCCTGGGGTTTGCCTCCGACAGCGACTTTGCGCTGCTCGAGGCGCTCCACACCAAGGGCGCGCTGCCGGTGAACACGCTCGGGCGGAAGCTCCTGCTGACCAGCGGCTCGATCACGACCGCCGTCCATCGGGCGGAGGCGCAGGGCTGGGTGCGGCGCACCGCGGATCCGGCGGACAAGCGCGTGGCGCTCGTCGAGCTCACCGAAGCCGGCCGCGAGCGTGCGCGGCAGGCCTTGCGCGTGCATTTCCAGAATCTTGCAACCGCGATGAGCGGCCTTTCGCCGGAGGAGCAGGCGAGCCTCGCCGTGCTGCTCCGCAAACTCGGCAAACACGCGCAACAGCTTCAGGGCGATCCTTGATGCGGTGCCGCGGAGCGGTGGCTCCGCGGGGCTCCCCTTCGGAGCGGTCCGGTTGCGGCTGGCTTCAGCTCTCCACCGGCACGCTCGGGGGCGGCTCCTCCGGCAACGGTGGTGCTTCCCGCCGCGGCGCCGGCGCGGGTGGTGTCTCCGGGGCGGCGGGTGGCGGGTCCTCGGCCGCCGGCAGATGCTCGAGCCGGTCGGCGGGGGGCTGACCGCTGCGGACCCAGTCGACCAAGGCCGAGACCGCCTCGGGCAACGGGGCTGGCGCGGTCTTCGCGTCCTCTGTATCTGAAGAATGGAACCAAAGCGCGGGCACGACGCTCTCGGCATTGGCGGTGTCGCGTGCCCGATCATGGTAGGCGATCGCGTCGCGCGCGGTGTCGATTCCGAACAACAGGAGCATCGGGCCGCGCGGTTGGCCGTCGCAGCGGAGGCGCAGGGCGCGCGGGTCGCGCTCCGCGAACCGCGGATCATGCGCGAGGAAGGCGTGGAACTCGTCCGCGTGGCGCTCCGCCAGCAACACCGTGATCAGCCCGCCCATGCCCCGGCCGGCGACGACGGTCATCGCGGGCGCGCCGAGCTCTTCGGCGAGCTGCTCGCGCAGCGAGCGCAGGTCCTCGATGGCGTCGACCAGGATCGGGCCGGTGCGCCGGTAACTGGAGGTCGCCAGCGCCCAGCCGGCGTCGAGCAGCGCCTCGTTGTCGGGCGCGGTCTCGTCGAGGGTTGCGGCCAGCGGATCGGGGGCGTTGCGCCGGTCCGGCGCGAGGAGGAGGAGCCGGTTGTTCCAATTATCGGGTACGAGTGCCGCCCACCGTGCGCCGGCGATCTCGCCCTGCAGCCGTCGCGCGGGAAGGTTCCCCGCGGGGGCCGGCAGGGCGACGAACGAGGCGAGCCAAACGAGGAGGGCGAGGGGGCGGAGGGACATTTGGCGGAGGGATGACCGCGGTGCGACAGCATTGGCGGGACGAGGTGCCGATTCCAAGCCCGGAGCGTGGCGCAAACGTGCGGGAATATTCGCAAAATTCGGACTCAGGAGCACCTTCAAGCGTCCGATAGTGAGCAACAGGCCGGCTTCGCCGGCCCCGTCCGGGCAAGTTTCGATTTTCGAGCGGCCGCACGTGTGTTGTGTCGGAACTGGTGGGATGCGGCTGCGTCAGCCAGGGTTCGAGGGGACGGAGACAGTGACCTCGGTTGATTGAACGAGTGATATGCAGATGCGGCGCGTTGGCATGCCACACGCTGCTCTCGAAATGAAACGGGCCGGTGCGACTTCTCTGCCAAGAGGGGGCTGCTCCGGCAGGAACACGGCATCTTCAACACCGGATACCAGGAGGGCTCTTCCATGAAAATCTCGATGCTGCTCGCCATCCATCAACGCCTCGTGCAGCACGCGCGCCTCGCCAATCTGGCGTGCGCCTATGCGACGCTCCGTTGTTTCGCCGTGCGTGTCCGCCGCGCCCGCCTGAGGGGCGCCGTGACCCTCTGCCAGCCGGATGCCACCCTCGGGCGCAACTGGGCCGAGCTCACCGCGCTCGAAGGATCCCAAGCCCAGATCGAGGAGCTCTTCACCGACGAGGATCTCATGGAACTCGCCGACTCGATCGCGTTTGCGCGGGGCGTGTCCGGGCTCGAGATCGACTTCCGGCTCGAGGAGATCGAGACCGAGTTCGTCCGCCCGCTCGAGGGGGCGCTCCGCCGCGCGGGGGTGCAGCTCGACCTGCCGGCGGAGGCCTACGACGACTGGGCCAGCGAGACCGTGGAGAATTACGAAGCCTGGGCCGACGACAGCGAAAGCGAACTCGGCCGCGGCTGACGCGCCGCGCTGCGGGCGAGAGCGGGAGGCACGTCGCGCGACGAGTGCGGACCCGGCGGCGCCGCGCCCGTGGTCGG
>JAEZSJ010000242.1 GCA_023443985.1 Verrucomicrobiota bacterium
GGCCAGGCCGGAGACCTCGACCGGATGCAGGCGCTCCACCCGGAGCTGGTCGCCCGCGCCGCCGAATTCGAGCAGGCGTTGCGCGCGATGCTTCAAGAACCCCCGACGCGGTGAACCACGTCTCCCGCGCAGCGCGAACCGGTTCACCACCACGGTCCCGCGCCCATCGCCGGGCACCCGATCGCCGGACTAGGCGCGACGGCGCCCTGCTGCGCTGCCCCCCACATTGGTAGCGTCAGCGGGGGCGCCGTCGCGCTGATTGTTCAGTCCCATCCGGGAACCAGCCTGCCCCGGATAAAAACGGGTGCCGCAGCACAGCCGTATTTCTCATGGAAGCCTCCCCCGCCGGCGATTTCGGTCCCCGCACCCGAAGATGCAGCGACGCAGAACCGATCATAGCTGGGGATGGTGGCAACCACGGCCGGTGAAGGTGAAGCGGGCCCGGCCCGTCTCGACTCGCCGACTTACCAGAGCTCAGTGAGGTGCTTGCCATTTAAATGGTAAACGCGGAGCCTTGACCGCGTGATTTACCGCCGGTGCCACCGCCGACCGACCCTCCGCCTGGCCGTATGGGCCGCGCTGGCGATCGGCGTGCTCCATCCGGCAGCGGCGGCGCCGTCATTCCCCGGGCCCGGTGCACCGCTCGCGCGCACGTTCACCGCGCGGGAGACCGGAATTCTCTCGCCCTACCGCTGCGCGCTCCAAGCGCGGGACGGGCGTCTCTATCTGGCCCATGACGGCGTCTCGGTGTTCGACGGCGAGACCTGGCGAACGCTGCCGCTCCCCGCGAAGGCGATCGTCCGCACCCTCGCCGAGGCGCCCGATGGCGCCATCTGGGTGGGCGGCGACCGGCTGTTGGGCCGCTTCGTCTGGCTCCCGGGAAACATCGCCGAATATCGCTCCGCCCTGCCGGAGTTGCCGCCGGAACACCAACGCGACCTCACCTGCGTGATCGCGGTGCATCCCACCGCCGGCCGCGTGGTCGCCGTCACCGACAACAGCGTCATCCGCCTCCAGGGCGGCACCGCCCAGGTCTGGCCCGTGCCCGCCTCGCGCCGGCTCGAGGCCTGGACCGAGGCCGACGGCCGCCTGATCGTCGTCCGCCCCGGGCTGGAGACCCTGCGGGTCGCCGAGGCCGGCCTCGAGGCGACCGGGTATCCCGGCGTGCTCGCCTCCGCCGGCGTCGAGTGGGCGGTGGGCTTCCCGGACGGCGGGATGCTACTGAGCGCGGGAAGGGAGTTGGTCCGTTGGCGCGACGGGGTGGTGGAACCGGTCCACACCCCCGTTTCAGCCCTGTTGCGGGAGGACCGGGTCGTCAACGCCGTCCGGCTGCCCGGCGGGCTCGCGGCCCTGGCCACCCTGCGCCATGGTATCCGGATCATCGATTCCGCCGGACGGGAACAGGGCGCGCTCGAACACCCCGGCGATCTCCCCGAGAACAAGCTCGTGCACCTCGCCGCCGGGGCGGAAGGCACGCTCATCGCCACCACGCCAGCCGCGCTCGTGGTGTTCTCCGACCCGCTCCGCGCCTCCGTCTTCGACACCCGCCACGGGCTCTCCGCCAAACGCGTCCAGGCCGTCACCCGCGACGAACTCGGTCTGGTCGTGGCCAACGACCGCCACCTCCTGCGTCCCGCCCCGGCCGACGCCCGGCCGGCGGCCGTCCTCTGGCACACCATTTTCGATACACACGAGGCGGTGGGCACTTTGCGGGCCCACGGCCCGGCGCTTCTGGCGACCTGTCCCGCGAAACTCCTGCTGCTCGGTCCGGCCGCGCCCGCCCCGCGCCTGCTCCGCGCCGCCGAGGTCGTGCCCCCCTGCCGGTGGAGCGGCAGTCCCGACGGTCTCGCCTGGGTCGAAGGCCCGCACTTCTACCGCGGAGCGCTGGTCGGAGACCAGCTGGAGGCGCGGGCCGCGGCCGTCGACATCGACCAGGACGCGTGCAGCCTGGCCGAGGATGCGGCCGGCGCCCACTGGGTCGCGACGACCCGCGCCGGCGTCTTCCGCGTGGCGCCCCTGGACCAGATCCAGGCCGGCAAGCCGCCGGTGCGCAACTACCGGGAGAACCTGCGTCTGAGCGGCAACGTCGCACCCCGTTTGTTCCGGGTCGGTCCGCGGCTCCTCATCACCACCGACGCCGGGTTGGCCGTCTACAGCGAGATCGGGGACCGCTTCCTGCCGTTCGCCGCCCTGGCCGGCGCCCAGGTGCACGCCGTGGCGACCCCCGCGCCGGACACCGCCTGGCTGGCCATCTCGCAACGCGAACGCCCGCCGTTCCAGGTGGCCCTCGCCCGACTTCGTTTCCGCGACAACAGCCTTGCCTGCGAACTCGCCGCCCTGCCCCCGCTCCCCCTCGACGAGCCCCCCGCCGCGCTCTTCGCCGACACCACCCCGGGTGCCGACTCCGCCACCGTGCTCTGGATCGGCGGGACAGGGCGCCTGTTGCGGCTCGAGGACCGCGGCGAGGCGGCCGCGCCCCTCGCCGCGCCGAACATCACCGCGCTGTCGCTCACCGATGACGGCCGCCATTCGCGGCCGCTGCTGGAGCGCCATCCACGGATCGCCTTCAACAACGCCGGCCTGCGGTTCGACCTCAACCTGCCCGGCGGCCGTCGCACCCAGCGCGCCTGGATCGAGACCCGCCTGGCCGAGTTCGACACCGAATGGGTTCCGCTCGGCGAGATTCCCTCGCGTGTCTTCCATGGCCTCCGCGACGGTTCCTACCGCTTCGATGCCCGCGCCGTGGACATGCTCGGCCGGAGCTCCCCGGTCGCTTCGTTCGGCTTCTCCGTGCAGCCCCCCTGGTGGCGCTCCGCTCCGGCCTACATCGCGTACGCCCTGGGCCTCGTCCTCCTCTCCGCGCTGGTCTTCCTCACCCGCCTGCGGCTGGCCCGCATCCATCGCCGCGAACTCGAGGCCCTCGTCGCCCAGCGGACCCGGCAGCTCGCCGCCGCCAGCACCGCCAAGTCCGACTTCCTCGCCCACATCAACCACGAGATCCGCAACCCGCTCAACGGCGTGATCGGGCTCTCGTCCATGCTCGCGCAGAACCACCACGACGCGAGCACACGCCAGCTCGCCCGCTCGTTGCAGGCCTGCGCCGGTTATCTCGCCTCCGTGGTCGACAACGTCCTCGATCTCGCCCGCATCGAGGCGGGCCGTATCGAGATTTCGCCGCAACGCTTCGAGCCGCGCGCGCTGATCGAGGAGATCGCCGAGATGTTCCGCCTGCAGGTCGAGGAGGCGGGCGGGCGCATCACCTGGTCCGTCGACCCCGATCTGCCCGCCAGCCTCGTGGGCGATGTCCACCGCATCCGCCAGGTCCTCGTCAACTTCACCGCCAACGCCGCCCGCTACGCGCGCGGTGGCGATGTCCGCCTCTCCGCCCGCCCCCGCGCCCGCGCCCAGGACCGCCTCTCTGTCGTCTTCACCGTCGCCGACACCGGCCCCGGCATCTCGCCTGCGGAGCAGACGCGCATCTTCGAGAAGTTCTCCCGCGGCGCCTCCGCCACCGCCGACTCCGCCCGCGGCTACGGCGTCGGGCTCGCCCTCGTCCGCGATCTCGCCGCGCTCCTCGGAGGCGAGGCCGATGTCGATTCCCAGCTCGGTTGCGGTGCGAAGTTCCGCCTCACCGTCCCGCTCGAGATCGCGCCCGAGCAGACTCCGCCGCTGCGCACCACCCCCGCCGCGCCGCGCGAGATGCTGCGGGTGCTGGTCATCGACGACCAGGCGTTCAACCGCCTCGTCCTCCGGGACCACCTCGAACGCCTCAGCTGCAAGGTCGAGGAGTCCGCCGACGGCCCGAGCGCGCTGCTCCTCCTCCAGGCCCGCGCACACCACCTCGCCTTCATCGACCTCAACCTCCCGGGCTTGGACGGCCTCGCCCTCATCCGGCGCGTGCGCTCCGAACACCCCGGTGCGCCGGTCTTCCTCGTCGCGACCACCGCCTCCGCCACGCGCGGCATCCAGGAGCAGTCGCTCGCCGCCGGCGCCGACGCGTTCCTGCCCAAGCCCATCTCCGCCCAGCAACTCGCCGAGGTCGTCCAGGCGTGCATCCGCCGTTCGGGCACGCCGCCCGCCGCCGCGTCCGCGGCGTCCGCCGGGCTCTTCGCCGCGCTGCCGCTCACGCCCGACCACATCCGCAGCCTGCACGCCGAGCTCGATGTCGAGGCCCAGTCGCTCGCCGCCAGCTGGCGCCTCGCCGACGCCGGCGCCGCCCGCCGGCACGCCCACCGCCTCGCCTCGCTCGGGATCATCGCCCGCGACGACGCGCTCGTCCAGGCCGCGCGCCACGCCGAGGAGGTGATCCAGGCGGACCGCGCCCTCGCCAGCTCCGCGGTCGATGCGCTGCAGCTCGCCGCCCGCGAACGCATCCGCCTCCTCGGCACCACCGTCGCCGCCACCGGGCAGGACGGGAAGAACTGACCTGGGCAATTCGCCCGGCGGAAGCCACGAGGCCATCCGCTGTGGCGCCGCTCTCGAGAGCGGCGATCCCCCTGCATCCATCCGCGGTTTCCCTTCCGCGCCTGCATCCGCCGGCAAACCGCGGACCGCAACTTCGGCTTGCTGCCTCCAGCTGCGCCGCGTTGCCTCGCTTCATGGATACTCCTCGGCGTGGTGGTTCCGCTTCCGCGGCTGCCCACGCACCCCCATTTCGTCCCTCGTGCGCCTCGGGTGCGTTTCCCTCGTGAGACCGGCTCGCCTCCTCCTCGGCTCCGCTCTCGCCACCGCGCTCTTCGGCGCCGGCTGGTGGACCGGCCACATTCTCCCCCGTCCCGCGCCCGCCGCGTTCGCCGTCGCGCCGGAGATCCCGCCGTCCGCCGATTCCGCGTCCGCGTCGCCCACCCGCGCAGAAGCCGTGTCGCAGTTCGCCGGTGGCGATCGCGCCATGACGCGCGCCCAGCTCCGCGCGCGCCTCACCGCAGCCACGCCCGCCGAGATTCCTGGATTGCTCGCTTGGGTCGCGAAGCTCCCGCACCGCCTCGACCGCGAACGTTTCCGCGCCCAGCTCCTCGCCCACTGGGTCAACACCGATCCCACCGCCGCCCGCGTCTGGGCCGAAACCCGTCCGCTCCTCTCCGAACGCCGCGCCGCCGTTCGCGATGTGCTCGCCGGCTGGGCACAAACTGCGCCGGCCACTGTTGCCGGCCTGATCAAATCTGCGGATGGGTGGGACGGTCCCGAGGCACTCGACGCATTGCTCTCCAGTTGGGTGGCCAACGATCCCGCGCACGCGAGAGCCTGGGTCATCGGGATCGAGAATCCCCTCCTGCGCGGGTCGGCGATCCGTTCGCTCATCTCGGCGATGGCCGAGCAGGACCCCTCGGCCGCCTTGGAAACAGCGTTGGCGCTCCGGCCGGATCGCAGCGCACAGACCGCTGTCGGGATCGCCGCACGCGCGATGATTCTGCGCGATCCGAGCGTGGCCGCGTCCGTCCTGGACCGCATCCCGGCCGGCAGCGCAAAACACACTGCCACTTTCGAGATCGTCAGCGCGATGGCCACGCACGATCCCAAGCTGGCCGCCGAGTTCGCGTTGACGTTACCGCCCAGCAACAACCGCAGCGTGGCGTTGAGGGCAGCGATCGGCGCAATGGCGGATGATGCGGACGCCAGTCTCGCCTGGATCCAGTCCACCTTTCCCGCTGGACCCGAACGAGACCAGAGCGTCGCCTCCCTGATCGAAGCGGTCGCGAACCACGCCCCGGCAGAAGCCGCGAGGCACCTCGAACTGCTTCCGCCCGAAGCCCGTGCTGAAACGACCGAGTCATTGGTACGAACATGGGCCGAAAAAGACTCCGCGGGCACCACCACTTGGGCCAAACAGCTCCCAGCCGGTCCCGAACGCGATGCCGCCCTCAGAAGCCTGCTCGGTATGCGCTTCCAGAGCGACCCCGTCGGCGCGCTCACGGAGTACCAGCGCGAGTTCTCCGAGATCTCCCCTGCTCAGCTCGAGAAGATGGTGAACCAGGGATCGATCGTTTTTTCCGAATTCGGCCTCTCCAGCGGCGCGCTCTCCACCCAACAACTTCTGGACCTGCTCCCCCTTCTGCCCTCGGACGAAACGCGAAAGCAGTTGATCGACTGCACCGTCGGGCGCCTGTCGATGTCCTCGCCGGAAACCGCCGCTGCGCTGATCACAACATTGCCCACCGCTCAGCGCCCCGACGAAGCCATCAGGAGTGTCGCCGACCAGTGGGCCGCCTCGTCGCCCACAGCCGCCGCCGCCTGGGCGGCGACGCTTTCCGACACGACCGCACGCCGCCACGCCTGCAATGCCGTTCTCACCAACTGGGGCCGGACCGACCCCGATGCCGCGGCCCGCTGGGCCTGCAGTCTTCCGGATGAACAGCTCCGCCGCGCCGCCGCCGAACACACAGCCGGCAACTGGGCCGCAAACGATCCCGCCGCTGCCGCCCAATGGGTCGCGCAGTTCGGCGACGCCACGTTCCGCGCAGCCGCGACCGAAGCCGTCGCCCGCACTTGGCTCTTCCACGAATTCGAAACCGCCGCGGCTTGGCTCGCGACGACGGATCTACCGCCCGAGCGCAAAGCCGCTCTGCTGCAGAGCATCCGCCGATGAAACCCTCCGACGCCATCCTCCTCGCCCTCGGCGGCGGCGGATCCTTCGCCGCAGGCCTCTGGCTCGCGCAACTCCACGAGTCGGCGACAGCCCACGAGGTCTCGGCTCCTCCCGCTCTGCAGAACCCCGCCACGCCCACGCCGACTGCGCAGCCGCTCCGCCGCGAAGTCTCCGTGCCGTCGCATCCGCGCGATTGGCGCCACCGCCTCGCCACGATCGACCCGGAGGAGGTGCCGGGAGTGATCGACGCCGCGCTCGCAATCCCCGACACCGAACTGCGCGACCGCGTGCTGCCACGCCTGCTCGAAATCTGGGCCACCGAAGCCCCGGACGCGGCCTTCAACTGGATCACTCGGCAGAAACGCCTGCCTTGGTTCGACGCCCACCGATTCTTCAGCGTCTGGGCAGAACGCGATCCCACCGCCGCCGTCGCACATCTCGCCGCGATACCCGATCGCTTCACGCGTTGGGGCGCCGCAAACGGCCTGACGGCCGAGTGGGCGGCCATCGATCCAGTCGCCGCGCGGGATTGGGTGAATCAACTGCCCGATTCCGAGATTCGCGGCGGAGCGATCAACGGGCTCTGTCACCAACTCGCGGAGATCGATCCGCCGCAAGCGATCCAGTTCGCCCTCTCCTTGGGCGATCCCGCCAAGCTTTCCGGCCGGTTGAGCGGCATCATCAGGATTCAGGCCGCCTCCGACCCGCAGGCCGCCCTCGAGACGCTCAACCGCCTGCCTCCCGAGATCTCCCGCGGGCCGCTGTGTCAGGCGATCATCGAGTCGTTGATCGCCGAAGAACCGCTGCTCGCCGGCGAGTTCGCCCTGACCCTCCCGCCGAGCGAAGCCCAAAGCACCGCACTGCAAAACGTGGCCACACGGCTCTCCCACGACTCGCTGCAGACCGCCCTCGACTGGATCAACTCGGCGATTCCCGCCGGCCCGACCCGCACCACCGTCTTCCGCAACACGCTCATCACCGCCGCCCACGCCGATCCCCGCGCCGTCGCCCCGCTCGTCACAGACCTCCGCAGCAACCTCCACCTCAACGTCGCCATGAACGTTGCGCTCAACTGGGTCCGCATCGATCCGCAAGCCGCCGCCGCCTGGGCCTCGCAGTTCCCGGAGGACCAGAATCGGGTCGCCGTCATGAGTAGCCTCGCCCAGTCCTGGGCAAACATCGATCCGACAGCGACGCTCTCGTTCGCTCTGCGGCAGACCAATCCGCAGGAGCAGGCAAGTATGCTTCAGACTATCGGAGGCGAGTGGGCCTTCTATGCGCCGAGCGAGGCACACACCGTGCTCGACCAACTTCCGACCGACGACGCCCGGAAGAACTTCGTCGGCGGCATGATCGCCATGCTCGGCCGCAGACAACCCCAGGCCGCCGCGGAACTCGTCGCCAGCCTTCCCGCTGGCGCCGTGCATGATTCCGCCGCCCGCGCCTACATTTCGAATGCCGCCTATCGGGACCTCCCGCTCGCGTCCCGCGTGGCAAACAGCATCGCCGACAACAGCGTCCGCCAAGAAGCCCTCGCCTCCATCGCCCATATTTGGATGTGGAAGGATCGTGTCGCCGCCAGCGCCTGGCTCGCCACCACCGATCTGCCGGAAGCGACGAAGCAGAGGCTGCTCGCGCCGACTCCCTGAACACTCAGCTCAGGCTCATCGGATCCACGTCGAGCGTCTGCGCCACGCCTTCGGGCCACGGGAAGTCGCGCTGCTCCTTGGCCAGCACGCCCACGATCTTCACCACCGAGCCCGTGAAGTACCAGAGCTGGAAACGGTACTCGCCCATCACGCGCTCGATCGGCGAGGGCGACGGACCGCGCAGCTCCGCCGCGCCGGCCAGCAGCGGCTCCACGCGTTTCTTCCACTGCTCGGCCACCCAGAGCACCTTCTCGGCGTTGTCGCCGCGGAACACGTGGTGCACGAGGTGCCGGAATGGCGGATACGCAAACTGCTGCCGCAGCTTGATCTCGCCCTCGATGAACCCGTCGAAATCGCTCTGCTTGGCGAACTGGATGGCGTCGGCCTGCGGCGTGAACGTCTGCACCACCACCTCGCCCGCGCGGTCGCCGCGGCCGGCGCGGCCGGCCACCTGCACGAGCAGCTGGAACGTGCGCTCGTTCGCCCGGAAATCCGGCACGTGCATCGAGATGTCGGCGTCGACGAGCCCGACGAGTGTCACGTTCGGAAAATCGAGCCCCTTCGCGATCATCTGCGTGCCCACGAGCACGTCGATCCGCCCGGTGCGGAACTCGCCGAGGATCTCCCGGAAACGGTTCTTCTTGCCCATCGTGTCGGTGTCGATCCGCACGACCTTCGCCCGCGAGAGGATGCGCGCGACATGCTCCTCCACCTTCTGCGTGCCCAGACCGCGCTGCCGGATCTTCGGCGAGCGGCACTGCGGGCAGACCAGCGGCGCCGGCCGCACCTCGCCGCACAGGTGGCACTTCAGCGTCTCGTCGGCGCGGTGGTAGGTGAGCGAAACGCTGCAGTGCGGGCACTCCGCCACGTACCCGCACTCCTGGCACAACAGGCTGCTCGAGTACCCGCGCCGGTTGATGAACAGGATCGACTGCTCCCGTTTCTCGAACCGGTCGTGCAGCTTGTCGATCAGCAGCCGGGAGAGCACCGATGTGGCGCGTTTCGCCACGATCTCGCGGCGCATGTCCACGATGTGCACCAGCGGCATCTTCCGGTCGTCGATGCGGGTGGGCAGCACGTCGTGCCGATAGCGCCCGCGCCGCACGTTGTTGACCGACTCCACCGACGGCGTGGCCGAACCGAGCACGCACACCGCGCCGGCGAGCTTCGCGCGGTACACGGCCACGTCGCGCCCGTGGTAGCGCGGCGTCTCGTCCTGTTTGTACGCCGGCTCGTGCTCCTCGTCCACGATCACCAGCCGCAGGTTGCGCACCGGGGCGAACACCGCCGAGCGCGCGCCCACGACGATCCGCGCCTCGCCCGAGGCCAACGCCAGCCAGCCGTCGAGCCGCTCGCCCTCGCTCAGCGAGCTGTGCCACACGACGACGCGCTGGCCGAGCTGCTGCTCGAGACGGCCGCGCAACCGCGCCACGGTCTGCGGCGTGAGCGCGACTTCGGGCACCAGATACACGGCCCCGCCGCCGCCGCGCAACATGTCCGAGATCGCGTGCAGATAGACCTCGGTTTTGCCCGAGCCGGTCACGCCCTGCAGCAGATGCACCGCGAAGCCGCCCTGCTCGCCGCTCGCCCGGATCGACTCCACGGCGGCCTTCTGGGCGAGGTTCAGCTCCGGCGGGATCACCGCCACCGGCTCCACCCCGCCGAGGTCGTCGCCGTAGGCCACGCGCTCGACCCGGTGCTCGATCTCGCGCAGCACCCCGTGCTGCACCAGCGCCGCCGCGCTCGACGGTCCCACGCCGAGCCGCTCGAGCACGAGCGACTTCGCCACCGGATGGAGCTGCAGCTTCACGAAGGCGTAGAGCTTCGCCTGCTGTGGCGCCCGGCGGTTCAGCTTCTCCAGCTCGTCGACCGTCAGCTCCCGCGCCACGGTGAGCCGCTTCTCGATCTTGAGGGCCAGTCCCTTGCGCACCGAGACCGGGATCATCGCCTCGATCACCGTGTCGAGCGGCGCGGCGTAGTAGCCGGCGATCCAGCGGGCCAGCGACAGCAGCTCCGGCGTGAGCGCCGGGAACGGATACACCAGCTGCGCCACGTTCTTGAGCTTCTCCGGCGCGCAGTCCGGCGTCGGATCCAGTTCCGAGACGACCGCCAATGCGAACCGGTTCACCACCGGCACGCGCACGAGCGACCCTACCGCCACGCCCGCGCACAGCTTCTCCGGCGCGCGATAGTGCAGCACCTTGTCGAAACCCGCGAGCGGATGGACGGCGACGATCATCGCCCCGAGTCGACACGGGAAACCCCGCCACGAAAAGCGCGGAGTGACGCGCCCGGCCCGGGACGCGCCGGGCCGCGGGCGCCCGGCGCGTCCCCCCCCCCC
>JAEZSJ010000263.1 GCA_023443985.1 Verrucomicrobiota bacterium
GCCTTCGTCCTCGGTGCGGTGGTCGGCGTGCGCTGGACGACGTACCTCGCCGTGCCGCTGGTCGCCGCCGCGGTGGCGGTTGTCGGCCATCTCTTCCAGCGCGGCGCGCTCTCGCTGCGCGCCTGGAACCGCCGGCCGCGCGCCACTCCGCCGTGGGTGCGCGCCGGCCTCGGCGGTCTCGCCGTGTGGCTGCTCGGCGCCGGGGTGTTCCTCGCCACCCACCGGCTGGGCGTCTTCAGCGGCGGCTACGACGATCTCTCGGCCGCGCTGCACGGCGCGGTGCCGCTCGACGACGCCTCGTTGCTGCTCGCCGCCAAGGTCGTCGCCACCGCGATCTGTTTCGGACTGGGCGGCAGCGGCGGCATCTTCGCGCCCACGCTGTTCTTCGGCGGGCTCACCGGCGCGGCGCTCGGCGGGTTGCTCGGGCTCGCGTTCCCGCTCGCCCCGGCCGACCACGCTCTGCTCGCGGTCGTGGGCATGGCGAGCGGGCTCGCCTCGATCGGCGGCGCGCCGGTCACCAGCGTGCTCATCGTGTTCGAGATGACGCACGAGTTCGCCATCATCCCCCCGCTGGTCATCGCCGCGCTCGTCGCCCGGCCGCTCTCGCACGCGCTGTCGCGGCGCAACATCTATGATGCGATCCTCGAGCAGGACGGCGCCGAGATCGAGCGCCATGTGCCGCCGCGCGACCTGCATTCCTGGCAGAGCTCCCCGGTGAGCCGCATCGCCAACTTCCGCCCCGTGCTCGTGCGCGAGCCCGCGCCGGCCGCGCTCGCGCCGTTGCTCGCCGACCATGCGTACGCCTGCTTCCCGGTCGTCGATTCCGCCGGCCGGGCGCTCGGCCTGCTCACCCGGGGCGAGGCGGAGCGCGCGGTCGCCACGGGTGCGGCGCCACAGCTCCAGCCCGCCCCCACCGCCCGCCGAGAGACGCCGATCCGCGAGGTGCAACGCCTGCTCATCGACTCACCCGCCGGCCAGGTGCTGATCGTCGCCGGGGCCGAGGACCGCGTGGTGGGGCTCCTCACGCTGCACGATCTCCTGCGCGCGGAGACCGCCTTCGGGCGGGAGGCGTAGCACCACCTCGCGCCGGCGGGGGTTGCGCCGGGCCGGTGCATTCGTTTCCTGCGCTACGCATGAAGCCCGCCCCCGCGACTCGACTCTTCAGCACCGATCTCGACGGCACCCTGCTCGGCAACCCCGAGTCGGCCCGGCGGTTCCAGGCGGCATGGGCCGCCCTGCCCGCCGCCCGGCGGCCGCTCCTCGTCTACAACAGCGGCCGGCTCGTCGCCGACATGCAGCGGCTCGTCGCCGCCGGCGTGCTCTCGGAGCCCGACTTCTTCATCGGCGGCGTCGGCACCCAGATCTTCGAGGTGCGCCACGGCGCCGAGCTCGACGAGTTCGCCACGTTCCTCGCCGAGGCCTGGGACCGGGACCGCATCGACGCGATCGTCGCCGCCACGCCGGGAGTGCGCCGGCAGGCCGACGAGTTCCAACACCTCTTCAAATCCAGCTGGTTCCTCGAGAACGCGACACCCGAGCAGCTCGCCGAGCTGCGGCGCGCCCTCGACGACACCGGCCTCGAGACCAGCGTCGTCTACTCCAGCCAACGCGACCTCGACATCCTCCCGCGCCGCGCGACCAAGGGCGGGGCGCTCCGCTGGCTCTGCGAGCGACTCCAGATTCCCCTTACGGAGGTGCTCGTCGCGGGCGACACGGGCAACGACTCCACGATGTTCCGCCTGCCCGGCGTGCGCGGCATCATCGTCGACAACGCCCATCCCGAGCTCTTCGAGGCCACCGTCGACCTTCCCTTCTACACCGCCCGCACCGTCATGGCCGACGGCGTGCTCGACGGCCTGCGCCACTTCGGCGTGATCGGCCGCCAACCCGGCGCGCTCGAGACCGAGATCCCCGCCCACCACCAGACCGCGCCGTTGCGCCTGCTCTTCCACAACGCGTTTCCCGCCATCACCACCGAGGATCGCGAGTTTCTCCGCACCGCCTACGACCGCGCGCTCGTCGCGCTGCGCAAGAACATCACCCCGCTCGGCTTCTCCGCCTGCTCCCTCGACGACAACTCCGTCACCGGCACCGACGCCAACTACCGCTCCGTCTGGGCCCGCGACGGCGCGTTCACCGTCGTGCACACGCTCGACCTCGTCGACGACCCCGAGATCCGCGCCTGCCAACGCGCCACCCTCGCCACGCTGCTCGACGCCATCACGCCCTCCGGCCTCATCCCCGCCAACGTGCGTATCGGCACCGGCGAGCCCGACTACGGCGGCGTGGGCAACATCTCCTCCATCGACAGCGGCCTGTGGCTGATCATCGCCGTGTACAGCTGGGTCACGCGCACCGGCGAGCTCGACTTCCTCCGCCGCTACCGCCCCGCGCTCCAGAGCGCGATGGACTGGCTGACCGCGCACGACAGCAACAACGACGGCCTGCTCGAGATCCCCGAGGCCGGCGATTGGACCGACCTCTTCGGCCGCAGCTACAACGTGCTCTACGACGAGGTCCTCTGGTACCGCGCCAACGTCTGTTTCGGCCGCATCATCGAGTACCTCGGCGACTTCGACCGCGCCGCCGACTACCTGCGCTGGGCGCAGCAGATCCGCACGCGCCTGCTCGACTCCTTCTGGCCGACCACCGCGCCGCTCGAACGCACCGCGCCCCCCGGCGGCGTGAAGCACAACGTCAACCGCTTCGCCGACCGCCAGTTCTCCCTCGGCGACACGCAGTACCTCCTCGCCGAGATCACGCCCTTCGCGTTCAACTGGCGGTGCGACGTCTACGCGAACCTCCTCGCGTTCCTCATGAACCTGCTCGACCTCGAGCGCGCGCGCACGGCCTTCCGCTTCATGTGGGGAGTGGGCGTGAACCAGCCCTGGCCCGTCGCCAACCTCTACCCTGTCGTGCAGGCCGGCGACCCCGACTGGCGCGCCTACTACACGGTGAACCTCCTCAACCTCCCGCACCACTACCACAACGGCGGCATCTGGCCGTTCATCGGCGGGCTGTGGGTGAGTTGTATCCACCGTTTGGGCCTGCACGAGGTCGCGCGGCAGGAGCTGCTGCGCCTCGCCCGGCTCAACCAGCTCGGGCGCGACCACGAGTGGGAGTTCAACGAGTGGGCGCACGGGATGACCGGGCGGCCGATGGGCAAGGCGTTCCAGGCCTGGAGCGCCGCGTCGTTCCTGCGGGCCTGCCACGAGACCGAGCTCACCCCCGCCGACCTCGCCGAATAGCCCGCCGGCCCGCGCATCCAAATCTTGCCGTCGACCGCGGGGCGCCCACCATCCGCGGCCGATGCCGCTCACCGAGCAACAACGCACCCGCCTCGTCGGCAACCTGCGGGCGATCCCGCTCGGTTTCGCCGCGCTCGTGCTGCTCGGCGCGCTGCTCCTCTGGCTGCCCTGGCTGCACCGCGCTGGCGTCACGCTCGCCCCGCTCGACGCGCTGTTCCTCTCCACCTCCGCCGTCTGCGTGACCGGCCTGGCGACGGTCAATGTCGCCGAGACGTTCAACCCAGGCGGCCAGCTCGTGCTCCTGCTGCTCATCCAGCTCGGCGGCGTCGGCATCATGACCGCGGGCACCCTGTTCCTGATCCTCAGCGGCCGCCGCCTCTCGCTGGCCGACGAGCACCTCATCCGCAACACCGTCGGCGGCCTGCGCACCGTCACCCCGCTCGCCGTCTTCCTCCACGCGCTCGGCTTCATCCTCGTCTTCGAGCTGCTCGGCGCCGCCGCGCTCTTCCTGCTCCCCGGCGGCGGCCGCTCCCCGGCCGACGCGTGGCACGCGCTGTTCCACGCCGTGAGCGCCTTCTGCAACGCCGGCCTGTCCACCTTCCCCGAGGGGTTGGTCCGCTGGCGCGGCGATCCGGCGCGCCTCGCGGTCGTCGGCGTCCTGGTGGTGGCCGGCGGCATCGGCCTGCTCACGCTTGTCAACCTGCGCTACTACGCCTTCTGGCGCCGCGATCCGCGGAGGCGCGGCTACATCACCCTGCAGGCGCGGCTTTCGGTCGTGATGGCCGGACTGCTCCTGGCCGGCGGCGCGCTGGTCGTCTTCACCACCGAGTGGCACGGGGCAATCTCCGGCACCAGCCTGCCCGCACGCTGCGGAGAGGCCTTGTTTCACTCCGCCATGACACGGAGCGCAGGTTTCAACACCGTCGATGTCGGCACGATGAGCCCCGCCACGCTGCTCGCCACGATCGCGCTGATGTTCGTCGGCGGCGCCCCCGGTTCCATGGCCGGCGGCATCAAGACCATCACCTTCGCCCTGCTCGCCCTGGCCGCGTGGACCGCGCTGCGCCGCCGCTCCGCGATCGTGCTCTGGGGGCGTTCGATCCCCGAGAAACAGGCCGCCACCGCGATCCTCTTCACCCTCATCGCCGGCACCTTCCTGCTCGTCGGCATGATCGGCCTGTTGCTCTGCGAGCAGCACGCCGCCTCCGCGGCCACGCCCAGGCACTGGCTCGGCCTGCTGTTCGAGGCGGCCTCCGCCTTCGGCACCGTCGGGCTCTCGACCGGCGTCACCCCGCTGCTCACCGCCGGCGGCAAGCTCATCGTCGTCGCCCTCATGTTCGGGGGCCGCGTCGGCCCGCTCATGCTCGCCCTCCACCTCGCCCGCCCGCCGGCGTACTCGGGCGTGCGTTACCCGCCCGAAACCCTCACCCTCGGCTGACCCTCCCTCTCCC
>JAEZSJ010000278.1 GCA_023443985.1 Verrucomicrobiota bacterium
CATCCGGACTGTGGGCTTGATCCCCAGCGCGGCGCACTTATCGCTCACGAGTTCCAATTCCGAATCCATCACCATGAAGAAGGCTTACAATGTCGGCATCGTCGGGGCCACTGGCGCCGTCGGTCAAGAGTTGATCCGGTTGCTCGAGATGCGCGATTTCCCGATCGCGGAGATCCGCCTGCTCGCCTCGGCGCGCAGCGCCGGGAAGACGGTCGAGGTGCTCGGCAAGAAGTTGGTGGTGCAGGAGGCCAAGAACGGCGCGTTTGCCGGCCTCGACCTGTGCTTCTTCGCCGCCGGCGGCTCGGTGACCCGCGCGTTCGCCAAGGACGCCGTGGCGGCCGGCTGCGTGGTGATCGACAAGAGCTCGGCCCTGCGCATGGAGCCCGACATCCCGCTCGTGGTGCCGGAAATCAATGCCGACCAGCTCGTGCGCCACAAGGGCATCATCGCCAACCCGAACTGCTCGACCGCCGTGACCCTCATGGGCCTGTGGCCGCTGCACCAGGCGTTCACCGCCAAGCGGGTGATCATCTCGACCTTCCAGTCGGTCTCCGGCACGGGCGCCGAGGCGATCCGCGAGCTCGCCAGCCAGGTGAAGGCGCTCCAGACCGGCGCGCCGCTGGTGAAGAAGGTCTATCCGTACCAGATCGCCTTCAACTGTATCCCGCAGGTCGACACCTTCGGCCCGGATCTCTACACCGGCGAGGAGAACAAGATGATGCTCGAGAGCCGCAAGATCATGGGGCTGCCCGAGCTGCGCGTCTCCGCCACCTGCGTCCGCGTGCCGGTGGTGCAGGCGCATTCGATCTCCGTCTCGGCCGAGTTCGAGAAACCGGTCGATGTCGCCCAGGCCCGCGCGGCCGTGGCGGCCTTTCCGGGCGCCGAGCTCGTCGACGACCCGGCGAACCGCCTGTATCCGACACCGCTCGACTTCACGCGCAAGGTGAAGTGCGGCGTGGGCCGAATCCGCAAGGACACGGCGTTCGACAACGGCCTGTCGTTCTGGGTGAGCGGCGACAACCTCTGGAAGGGTGCCGCGCTCAACGCGATCCAGGTCGCCGAGACGCTCATCGCCCGCGATCTCCTGCGCGTGCCGGCCGCCTGAGCGGCGCCCGTGCCAGGCGTCTTTCGGCCGGGCCCGCGCCCGGCCCTTTTTGTTCCCCGGCGGCGGCAAAAACCTTGCCGCCGGTTTCGACTTCGCCCTTTAGTCGGCGACCGGCCGCGGACGGCTAGCTCAGCGGTTAGAGCATCTCGTTTACACCGAGAGGGTCAGGGGTTCGAATCCCTTGCCGTCCACCAGCCTTCAGAGCGGATCGCCGAGGTCGGCCGGCCAGTCGGTTCCGAGAATCAGGATACTCGCGACGGCCTCGAGGCCCTGTTGGTCGGCGGGGGTGAAGCGGCCGACGGCGGGGGAGTCGAGGTCGAGCACGCCAAGCTGGCGCGCACCCGCGGCGAGCGGCACGACGATCTCGCTGGCCGAGGCGGCGTCGCAGGCGATGTGGCCGGGAAACTCGCGGACGTCCGCCACCACGACCGTGGCGCGGCGCGCGGCGGCGGTGCCGCACACGCCCCGGCCGCGCGCGATGCGCACGCAGGCCGGTCTGCCCTGAAAGGGCCCGAGCACGAGCTCGCCGCCGCGCCAGAGGTAGAAGCCCGCCCAGTTGAGCTCCGGCAGGCGGAGGTGGAGCAGGGCGGCGGTGTTGGCGAGGTTCACGAGCCAGTCTCGTTCCCCCGCGAGCAGCCCGGAGAGCTCCTGGCAGAGCGCGCGGTACCGGCTGGCGGAGTCGGCGAAGGCCGGCGGTGCGGAATCGGAGGCGAGATGCATGGCGGGGAGCGTGGCGGTCAACGCGCGCGAAGCGAGCGCTGGAACTCGCGCGGTGCGACGCGGTGCACGTTCTTGAAGCAACGCGAGAAGTGGTAGGGGTCGTGGAACCCCACGTGGGCGGCGGCCTCCTTCACGAGCACGGACGGATCGAGGAGCAGCTCGGCGGCGAGCGCCATCTTCCGGCGCAGCAGGTACTGGTACGGGCTCACGCCCTGGTGCCGGCGGAAGAGCCGGCAGAGGCGCGAGGCCTCGACCCCCACCGCCCGCGCGATCCCGCCCAGCGTGGCGAACTCCGCCGCGCCGGCCTCGATCGCACCCTTGCAGCGCAGAAACGTCTCCTCGTCGGCCCGGCCCGCGGCGCCGGCGAGGGCGGCGAGCTCCTCGAACTTGAGCAGCAGCACCTCGACGAGCGCCCCGCAGATCCGGCCGGTGCTCGCGCGGTGGTGCTGTCCCTCGCGAATCAAGTCATCGAATACGGCCTGCAGTTCGGGGAACATCGCGGCGTGCACGACGGCCCCCGGCGTGAGCCCGGCCTGGCGCACGCGCCGCGCCGCCCGGGCGCCCGTGAGGCAGAGGAAGTACTTCGCCATCGGCCGCTGGGGATTGTTGCGGATCTCGAGGCGGCTGGTGCGGTCGTAGTGGAAAACTGTGCCGGCCCGCAGCGGCGAGGCCGCGCCGTTGTGCACGACCGTGCCCTCGCCGGCGACGACGAGCTCCAGGGTGGTGAACTCGATCCGGTCGCGCTGCACCAGGTAGTCCGGATCGCACTGCTCGAAACCGCCGTAGGCCGGGAGCACGCCGGCGGCGCGCGCCTCGCCCAGCGCGTGGAAGAAGTAGCGCGACCCGGAGACCTGCGTGGAGAGCACGGCCCGGCGGGGGGCGGACTGGGGCGGCGCGCGCATGCGGCGATTCCACCGCCGATCGCGCCTCGGGCAAGAATATCCATCCTTTCGCCATCTATCTCCATTGGGCGAAGGTGGCGGAGGCGCCCAGATTCGGCATCATGGCGCCACCTGCCCCGTCACCCCGATGAACGCGACGCCCGAGAGGAAACCGGTCCGCCACGGCATGGTGCTGCGTGTGCGGCCCGAGCGTTTCGAGGAGTACCGGCGGCACCACGCGGCCGTCTGGCCGGAGGTGCTGGCCACCATCGCCCGTTGCGGCATCCGCAACTACTCGATCTTCCACAAGGACTCCGTGCTCTACAGCTACTTCGAGTACTGGGGCGACGACTTCGCCGCCGACATGGCGAGGATGGCGGCCGATCCGGCGACGCAGCGCTGGTGGGCCCTGATGGAACCGATGCAGGAGCCGTTGCCGACGCGTGCGCCCGGCGAGTGGTGGGCCCGCATGGAGGAGGTCTTCCATCTCGACTGAGCAATCGTTCCGCCGCCCGGCCTCGCCCGCACCGACCATTCCCCCCCCCCGTCATCCCATGAAGAAGCGATCCCCGAAAACCATCCTGCTGGTCGCCAACGGCGACCTGCGCCTCTCCGCGAACCAGAAGTGCTGGGCCGCGCAGGCCGCGATGGAGAAGCAACTCGCGTCCGCCGTCGCCGCGGCGGGCTACAAGCTCGTGCGCGCGCATCCATTCAAGGAGCACGAAGGGCACGGCTTCATCGGCTCGCAGAAGGAGGGCATGGCCGTCTTCGCCGCGCTCGACCGCAGGGCGCCGCTCATCGTCGCCGAGTCCGTGTGGCAGTACTCGCACCACCTGCTCCACGGCCTGATTTCGCACGAGGGCCCGATTCTCACGGTGGCCAACTGGTCGGGCACGTGGCCCGGCCTGGTCGGCATGTTGAACCTCAACGGCTCGCTGACGAAGGCCGGCGTGAAGTACTCGACCCTTTGGAGCGAGGATTTCACCGACGCGTTCTTCCTCGATGGATTGCAGACCTGGCTGCGGACCGGCGTGGTGAAGCACTCGACCCGGCAGGTGCGTCCGCTCGCGCGCTGCACCGTGCCGCACAAGGCGGTCGCCACCGCGAAGCGGATCGCCGCCGACCTGCGCCGCACCAAGTCGATTCTCGGCGTGTTCGACGAGGGCTGCATGGGGATGTACAACGCCGTCATCCCGGACGAGCTGCTGTTTCCGACGGGCGTGTACAAGGAGCGCCTCTCGCAGTCGGCGCTCTACTACGCGACCACGCAGGTGGGCGAGGCCGAGGCGCGCGAGGTCTTCGCCTGGTACAAGGCGAAGGGCCTCCAGTTCCACTTTGGCACCGACGAGGCGACCGAGCTCACCGAGGCGCAGGTGCTCTGGCAGTGCAAGATGTACATCGCCGCCGTGCGTCTGGCCGACGAGTTCGGCTGCGAGACGATCGGCATCCAGTACCAGCAGGGCCTGAAGGACCTGTTGCCCGCCTCCGACCTCGTCGAAGGCACGCTCAACTCGACCGAGCGCCCGCCAGTGCGACGCGCCGACGGCTCGATCATCCGCGAAGGCGAGCCGATCCCGCATTTCAACGAGGTCGACGAGTGCTCCGGTCTCGACGGGATTCTGACCCGCCGCGTGCACCGGGCGCTCGGCCAACCGGTGGCGACCACGCTGCACGACCTGCGTTGGGGCGACCGGGACCGGAGCGGCACGACGCAGGATTACGTCTGGGTCTTCCTCATCTCCGGCAGCGCGCCCGCCGACCACCACGTCGACGGTTGGGCCGGTTCGGACTCGCTGCGGCAGCCGCCCATGTACTTCCGCCTCGGCGGCGGCACGTTGCGAGGCGTCGCGAAACCGGGCGAGATCGTGTGGAGCCGCGTGTTCATCGAGAAGGGGCGGCTGAAGATGGACCTCGGTCGCGCCAAGGTGGTCGCGCTGCCCGCCGCGGAGACCGAGCGCCGCTGGAGGGAGACCACCGTGGAGTGGCCGATCATGCATGCGGTCACCTACGGCGTGACGCGCGACCAGATGATGGCGCGGCACAAGGCCAACCACATCCAGGTCGCCTACGCCCACTCCGCGCGCGAGGCCGATCTCGCGCTCTACGCGAAGGCCGCGCTGGCCCGCGAGCTCGGACTGGAGGTGGCGCTCTGCGGGACCAAGGCCGACGGCGGCACTTTCTAGATGAGCGCCGGCGGGCCACTCCCGGTGACGCACGGGTCGGGCCGCCCGGCCTGTCTCGCCCCCGCCGTACCGCCTTCGGCCTCCCGGCCGGCCTTCCGCCGCGGTTTCGTTCCAACTTCCTCGACACCCATGACACCCTCGATTGAAGACAACAGCGGCGCCCCCGGTCCGGCCGTCGCGCCGGTGCGACCGACCGGCATGTTCCGCCTCGCCGACGGCCAGAACCTCGTCGTCACGTTCATCCTCGTCTCCTCGCTTTTCCTGCTCTGGGGCTTCTGCAACGGGATGATCGACGTGATGGACAAACACTTCCAGGACGAGCTGCATCTCACCCTCGCGCAGTCCGCCTGGGTGCAGTTCGCGCACTACCTCGGCTACTTCCTGATGGCGCTGCCCGCCGGCTGGCTCGCGACCCGGCTCGGCTACAAGGGTGGCATCATCGCCGGTCTGCTCATGGTGGCGGCGGGTGGTTTCTGGTTCATCCCGGCCACGCAGATCGCGCAGTTCTGGGCGTTTCTGCTGGGGGTGTGCGTGATTGCGGCGGGTCTCACGTTTCTGGAGACGATCGCGAACCCGTACACGACGGTGCTCGGTCCGCGGGAGTCGGCGGCCACGCGCATCAACCTCGCCCAGTCGTGCAACGGGATCGGCTGGGTGCTCGGGCCGATGGCCGGGCGCGAGTTCTTCTACTCGATGAACGCCGCGGGCGAGAAGACCGGTGCGCAGACGCTCTGGATCCCCTACGTGGCCGTGGCGGTGGTCGTGCTGCTGCTCGCCGTGGTCTTCTTCTTCGCGAAGGTGCCCGACATCCGCACCCGCGACGACTACCAACTCGGGGGCGACGACTCGTCCGCCGGCGCCAGGCGCTCGATCTGGACCCAGCCGCACTTCGTCTTGGCGGTGGCGGCGCAGTTCCTCTACGTGGCGGCGCAGGCCGGCATCTTCAGCTTCTTCATCAACTACATGACCTCGCAGGTGCCGGTGATCCCGGCCGCGTGGGACTCGTGGGCGATCGGCCAGATCACCGCGGTCGGCGCGGACGGCGTCCGCCACATCACCGACGGCGGCGCGGCGACACTCGCCTCGCTGGGGTTCATCTGCTTCCTCATCGGCCGCTTCAGCGGGGCGGCGATCCTGCGGCGCTGCGCGGCGCACAAGATCCTCGGGCTCTATGGCCTGTTGAACGTCGTGATGTGCGCGCTGGTCTTCCTGAAGCTCGGCTGGCTCTCGGTGGCGTGCGTGTTTGGCAGCTACTTTTTCATGTCGATCATGTTCCCGACGATCTTCGCCCTCGGTATCCACGGTCTCGGTCCGCGCGCGAAACGGGCCTCGGCCTACATCGTGATGGCGATCATGGGCGGCGCGATCGTGCCGAAGGTGATGGGCGCGGTGGGCGACCACCACGGCATGTCGCGCGCCTTCATCGTGCCGCTGTGTTGTTTCGCCTTCGTCGCCTGGTACGGCTTCGCCTGGGAACGGCTCGCGAAGCGGGAGGGCGTGGCGGGGTTGGCGGCGCCCAAGGGTCACTGACGCGGGGACACGCGGGCGCCCGGCCGGTGCCTGCGCGCCCGCACCGCTCGGCGGAGTCGTGACGGATGTGGCGGATCAACCGTGTCGATGTAACCACGATCCGGAGATGCCAGCGCCGCCGCTCACGGCGCCGGCGCCAGTTCCGCGATGGACGCGGTGGGGAGAAGGATCAGGCCGGACTCGCGACCCTCGACGATGTGGCGCACGGAGACCCCGAGCAGCCGGCCCTCGGCGTCGAACACCGGGCAGCCGGGCGAGTAGGCGCTGAGCAGCACCAGTTGGCGCGGCTTCTCGACGAGCCCGATCGCCTCGACGACGCGGATCGCCGGCGTGCGCTGCAGGTGTTTGGGGGCGCGTGCGAGGTCGAAGTAGGTGCCGAGCAGCTCCGCCCGCGCCGGCGCGGCGAGGTCCGCGTGGGCGAACTCGCGTCCGTTCACGGCCGGTTCGGGGGCGATGAAGGCGACATCGAGGTCCTCATCCTTGAGCACGATCCGGGCGGGGATCTCGG
Source organism: Verrucomicrobiota bacterium (assembly GCA_023443985.1). Taxonomy (GTDB): domain Bacteria; phylum Verrucomicrobiota; class Verrucomicrobiia; order Opitutales; family Opitutaceae; genus CAJCBL01. The sequence continues at coordinate 6,928 of JAEZSJ010000278.1, forward strand.
TGTTGTCCGCGAGGCGGAGCTTCACCTCCTTGTACTCGGTGGGCTCGGCCTTGACGTTCGGCGGCAGGCGCGTGCTGCCCGCCGGGTCGATGGACCCGAGCGACACGACGGTGAGGCCGGAGGGGGCGATCACGGTGCCGTTGATCTCGCGTTTGAGCTCCCGCGGCGGCTGGGTCTTGTCGCCCACGGAGACGCGCACGACCGCCACGAGTTCGATCTCGACGACGGTGTCGGCGTGTCGCGCCACGATCGCGCGGCCGGCGGCGGCTTCGGCGGCGGGCAGGGCGGCAAGATGGGAGGGCAGCAGCGGAGCGACGAGCAGCGCGGCGAGGAGGGAGGCGGGGAGACGTTTCATGATTTGAGCGGCTTGAGGTCGATCTCGACGAAGGCGATGCGACCGTTGCGGGAGAGGCGCAGCAGCCAGCGCGGGGCGCCGTTGCGGAGCGCCTCCTCGCGGGCCTGGCGGAAAGCGGCCACGTCGGTGAGCGGTCGGCCGCCGGCCTCGAGCAGGATGTCGTCGTTGCTCAGGCCTGCGAGCGCGGCCCAGCCGGCGGCGAGCAGGTTCTGCAGGATCAAACCGCGCTGGTCCGGCGGGAGCTGCAGCCGCGCACGGTCCTCGAAGGCAAGCTCGCGTACGGTGAGTTCGAGCACGTCGTCGACATAGCTCTCGAGCTCCGCGGCGGGGATGGGCTGGCGTTCGAGGGTGACCGGCAGCTGCTGGATCGTGCCATCGCGCCAGACGGAGAGCCGCACCTCGGAATCGACGCGGTAGCGCCGGATCTGGCGGGCGAACGCGTCGAGATCCTCGGCGCGGCGCGCGGTGACGGCTTCATCGTCGATCTTGAGGATCACATCCCCAACGCGGAGGTCCGCGGCGGCGGCGCGGGTGGCGGCGTGCACCTGCGTGACGCGCACGCCGGAGTCCGCCGGCACGCCGAGACGGGTGGCGAGCTTGGCGGTGAGCGGCTGCACGTTCACGCCGATCCAGGCGCGACGGGCCTGCGGGGTGGGCCGCTGGGTGTCGGCGATCCGAAGGTCGACGACGGCGTTGATCAGGCCGCCGTCGCGGCGGAGCGCGACGAGGACATCGCGACCTCTGTCCGGATTGGCGAGGAGTTCGGTCGTGGCGGTGCGGAGTTCGGCGAGGGAGGACACCGGGCGGTCGTCGAACGCGACGAGGACGTCGTTGTTGCGGAGTTCGGGTTCCGCCTGGCCCGCGGGGCCGCCGGGGCGCACGCTCTCGATCCAGACGCCGTGGGTGTCGGGCAGGCGTTGCTGGCGGGCGAGCTCGCGGGAGATGTCGCGGAACACGGCGCCCCAGGTGCGTTGCTCGAAGGTGCGCTGCTGGGCCGGTTCGCGCGGGGCGAGCACGACTTGCGCGGCGCCCGTGGTCTCGCCGCGGCGGTAGGCGAACGTGAGGGTGGTGCCCGGAGCGGCATCCATCTCGAGTGAGTAGAAATTCGCGACGGCGACCTCCTCGGCGCCGCCGATCGCGCGGCCGTCGCAGGCGGTGAGCAGATCGCCGGGTTGCAGCCCGGCGGACGCGGCGGGCGAGCCCGCTTCGACATCGGCGACGAGCACGCCACCGCTGGTCCGCTCGGCTTCGAGCGGGGGCTGCACGGTGAGCCCCGACCAGCCGCGCCGCACGCGGCCGTGGGCGATGAGGTCGTCGGCGATGCGGCGGGCGAGGTTGCCCGGGATCGCGCCGCCGAGGCGGGCGATGCCGATCTCGTTGATGCCGACGATACGGCCGTCGCGGTCGACCAACGGGCCGCCGCTGTTGCCGGGAAAGATGCTGGCGTCATGCAGAATCCAACGCACGACGAGGCCCACGTTTTCGCCGTCGAGGAGGATGCGCGTCTCCTCGGGCGGCACCAGGGCGGCGTTGGCGACGATGCCGCTGGTCACGGACTGGGCGAGGGAGGCGGGACTGCCGAGTGCCCAGATGGGATCGCCGGGCCGGAGCCGCGCGGAGTCGCCGAAGCCCGCGACCGGCAACGGCCCGGTGCCGGCGGGGAGAGCGGAGAGGTCGAGCTGCAGCACCGCCAGGTCGGTGAGGGCGTCGAGGCCGACGCAGTGCGCGTCGAGCACCGTGCCGTCGGTGAGATGACAGCGGTAGTAGTCGGCGTCGTCGGCCACGTGGTAGTTGGTGATCACATGGCCCTGCGCGTCGAGGATCGCGCCGCTGCCGCTCACGCGCGCCTTCACCATACGGCCTTGGTGCGGGTTGCTGCGGATCGCCTCGATGCGCACGACGGCGGCGAGAGTCCGCCGGATGGGCGAGTCGGTGTGGGCCGCAGCGGTGTCCGTGGCCGGCTTGCTGCAACCGAGCGCGCCCAGCGCGATCGCCGCCATGAGGGCGCCCAGCGCCACGAAGGATCCACCGCGTCGTTCGATCATAGGGAGTGAGAGCTTCCCGATGAAGAAGCGCGTCGGGCGGGGTGGCAACCTCATGCCGGCACCTGTCGGGCGGCGGAGGGCGGGCCGGGGCCTTCGCGCCGAGCGACGGGCCAGCGGCGAGGCGTCACTCCGAACGTGTATCCCTCGCGGCTCGACTCCGGCGATCAGCCGAATCGCTGTGCCTCACCGGCCCGGTTCCGGCGGCGGCGCCGGCGGCGGTTCCGGGGAATCGGCGAGTTCGGGATGGCGGGCGGAGAGGCACTCCGGACAGATGCCGTGGGTGAAGCGGGTGCCGGCGTGCTTGGCGAGGTAGCTGTCGAGGTGCGACCAGTAGTTGTCGTCGTCGCGCACCTTCTTGCAGTACATGCAGAGCGGGATGATCTCGCGCAGCTCGCGCACCTCGGCGAGCGCCTGCTCCAGCTGGAGTACGTTCGCCTCGAGCTCGGCGGTGATGCGTTTGCGCTCGGTGATGTCGGTGAAGGTGCGCACGCAGCCCCCGCCGGGCAGGGGATTGTGGGTGAGCAGGCACCAGCGGCGGTCGCCGTGGATCCATTGCGGGAATTCGAACTCGAACGGTTCGGGAGACTCCAGCTCGCGGATGGAGCGGGCGAGCATCACCTGATCCTGCCCGGTGCACTCGGCCCAGATGCGGAGAATCTCCCGGAAATCCCGGCCGATCTCGAAGGTGCCCGGGGGAAGCCGGAAGATCGCCTCGAAGCGACGGTTGAAGGTGAGCAGGCGGAAGTCCGGTCCGATCACGGCAAGCCCTTGTATCAGATGCTCAAGAACGATGGCGAGGAGCTCGGGCTGGCCCATGGATCGGGGGGCGGGGTGCTCGGGTCCGGACTGAGGAAGGTTGGTCATGGGGGATCTACACGGCGCAGCGCATGCGTCCGGAGTGGCATGACGTTCCCTCGTCTCCCCTCTTGGTCAACGGCGAAACTTGCGGTCTCCAGCGGCGGATGCCGGCCGGGCGGGTGGCGGGGCGCCGGAACAGGGGCCGGCGCGGTCGGAAGCCGTCAGCCCAGCAGCAGCGCGACCTGCCGGCCGGGTCCGTGCACGCCCTCGATGAGGATGCCTTCGACATCGGCGGTCTTCGACGGGCCGGTGGCCCAGATGATGTTCGGGTCGGCCGGGAGCGCGGCGACGGCGGCGGGCAGATCGAGGAAGATCTGGTCGCGACGGAGGACGGCCACGTGGACCCAGGGGGCAAGTGCGCCGAGGCGGCGGGAGGTGCCCTGGTCGGAGAGGATCAGCGTGCCGGTCTCGGCGATCGCCCCGGTGGCGGCGGTGATGCCGAAGTCGTACTCGTCGATCCGCGCGCGGTCGAACTCGGTCTCAATCGTGAACCCGGCGGGGAACGCGGCCTGGAGCTGCGGCCAGAGTGCGGGGTCGCAGTAGCCGTGGGTCCAGTGGTTGGTCGAGAGGAGCTCGAGGAGCTCGGCGGGCGAAGTCAGCGGGGTGCCGTTGACGGCCTTCAACCGTTCCGCGAAGAGCGCCCATGGATCGGTGGCGGTGCGCGCCTCGCGCAGGACAACGAGATCGCGGTCCCAGTCGGGCAGCGGCGCGCGCTCGGATAGCGGCGCGAGGGCGGAGCGGACGCGGGAGAGGATCTGTTCGCGGGAGGCGCTCATGGCGGAGAAGAGGGAAGGAGGGAAGATGGAGTGAGGGGTGCGGAGACGGATCCGGTCAGGACACGGAGGTCACTGAGCGGGAGAGGAAAACACAGCGAGGACGGGGAGGAAACCCGAGGACCTTGGGCGAGGGCGGCATGCTTCGTTGCGTGGAACGCGCGTGGTCACTGCGCCCCGGTTTGCCTGTGCGTCTTTTGTGGCGTCTCGGTTCACGGTCGTTTCCGGTTCTTCATCCAGCGGCGGAACTCGCCGCCTTGCCACCGAGGGAGGGTGCGTTGCGCCGTCCAGGCCTGTAACGATGGTACGGGTACGAACTTGTGCGGGACGAGGTCGATCATCTTGCCGCCGAAGAGCGCGGTCTTCCACACGCTGGGACTGGAGGCCATCAGGGCCCAGGCGCCCATCGGCGGGGTGCCGGCGGAGGCGAGCGGGGCGTGCTCGCGTTTGGCCCTGTCGCGCAGGCGCAGGAGGAGGTCGGGGATCGGGATGTTGACGGGGCAGACCTCGTTGCAGGCGCCGCAGAGGGAGGAGGCCTTCGGAAGATCGGCGAGCTCGGGAAACCGTTTGCCGGCGAGCAGCGGCGAGAGCACGGCGCCGACGGGGCCCGGGTAGACGCTGCGGTAGGCGTGGCCGCTCGCCTGGCGGTACACCGGGCAGACGTTCAGGCAGGCGCCGCAGCGGATGCAGCGCAGGATCGCGCGGCAGTCGCTGGCGAGGACCTCGGTGCGGTTGTTGTCGACGAAGATCACGTGCATCTCCTCCGGACCATCGGTCTGGGCGGGCGCCTTCGGCCCGGAGATGAACTCGACATACGCGGTGAGCTGCTGGGCGGTCGCCGAGCGGACGAGCAGGTTGAGGAACAGCCCGAGGTCGCGGTCGCGCGGCACCAGCTTCTCGATACCGACGAGCGCGATGTGGCACTTCGGGGCGGCGAGCGAGAAGCGGGAGTTGCCCTCGTTGGTGACGACGACAAGGCGGCCGCTCTCGACGGAGACGAAGTTCGCGCCGGTGAGGCCGACATCGGCGGCGAGAAACTTGTGGCGGAGGAACGCCCGGGCGCGGCGGGTGATCGTCTCGGGGTCGTCGTTGTAGTCGCCGAGGCCCTCGCGTTCGAAGCTCCGGGCGATCTCCTGGCGGTTCTTGTGGATGATCGGGCGGACGAGGTGGCTCGGGTGGTCCTTGTCGATCTGGACGATGAACTCGCCGAGGTCCGTTTCCAACGCCTCGATGCCGAACTTCTCAAGGTAGTGCGCGAGCTCGATCTCCTCGCTGACCATGGTCTTGGCCTTGACCATCCTGGTGGCGCCGCGGGCCTGCATGATCTTCAGCACGGTGGCGCAGGCCTCCTCGCCGGTGGCGGCCCAGTGGACCTGCGCGCCATTGGCCTTCAGCTTGGCTTCGACCTGCGGCAGGTAGGTGTCGAGGTTCTCGACGACGTGTTGCTTGATCTGCCCGGCGAAGCGGCGCAGTTGGTCGGCGTCGGTGAACTGGTCGAGGAGCATCTTCGCGCGCTTCTCGTGGGTGGCCTTCGTGGCCTGGTAGACCGCGGCGCGTTTGTCGGCCGGCATCGCGGCGACGACCTGGTCGATGGGTTGTTTGGCCATGGGGGAAGTGGCGAGAAGTGAGAGGCGGGTGGCGAGGAGTGAGGAGAAGCGGGAGCGGCGACGGCTGTGGCGAGGGATGCTCGCTACTCACTTCCCGCTACTCGCTCCGTTGGTTTTCAGCGCGTCGCGGAGCACTTGGGCGAGGTGGCGTGTGACAAGGGGTTTGCTCCCCTTCTCCGCGAGGCCGCCGAGGTGCATCATGCAGCTCATGTCGATGCCGACGAGCACGTCGGGCTGCACGGCTCGGACGTGTTCGAGCTTCAGCGTGCCCATGCGGGTGGAGACGTTGGGAAACGCGACCGAGAAGGTGCCGCCGAAACCGCAGCATTGCTCGGCCTCGCCGATGGGAGCGACGGTGGCGCCGGCGATCGAGGAGAGCAGCGTGAGGGCCGCGGCGCCGGAGTCCGTGCCGCGGGCGTGGCAGGAGCGATGGAACGCGAGCCGGGCGTCGTAGCGGCCGGGCCATTGTTTCACCCCGAGGCCGTTGACGATGAAGTCGGCCAGTTCCCAGGTGCGGCCGGCGAGCTGCCGGACGGCGGGCAGATCGGGCTCCTTCTCGAACTCGAGGAGGGCGCCGTGGAAGAGCATCGCGGCGCACGAGGCCGAGGGCACGATCACCGGCAGGTCGCCGGCGAAGGTCCGCACGGCATGGCGAACGACCTTGCGTGAGGCGGCCCAATCGCCGCCGTTGAAGGCCGGCTGGCCGCAACAGGTCTGCGCCTCGGGAAACTCGACCGTGCAGCCGAGGTGCTCGAGCACCTCGACGGTGGCGCGGGCCGCATCGGCGAAAAACGCGTCGCACAGGCACGTGGCCATGAGTTGGACACGCTTGTCGGCGCCGGGGAGCTGGCGGGAGGGGGACATCGGTGGATGGCGGACGGTGGTCGGTGACCGGTGGCGGAGTCGAAACCCGGAATGGGAGATGCGGAAATCAGGGAATCGGGAACGGAGGCTGACGCGCGGTGGGCGGTGTCTAGACCCTCGACGGGTTTCGCTACGGGGGATGGAGGTAGGCGCCTGCAAGCAGGCTCCTCCATTCGGAGGGACGGAAAGAACGGCGGGAGGCGGAGGCAAAACGCTCGACGCGTTTCGCCTCCGCGCGACAGAAGCTGAACGACTGCGTCGTCCAGCGACACGGGAGAATCAGCGTTTCGCGAGGACGGTCTGCTCGTACCGGGCGACCTCCTTGAGCCAGTCGGCGCCGGCGGGCACGTCGGCGCGGGCGCAGAGCTCGTCCCAGACTGCGCCCCAGGGGAGCGATTTGGTGAGCTCCATGAGCGCGAGGCGCTCGTGGCCGCGGCCGGCGGCCTCGGCGGCCTGGAGCTGCTTGGTCGGGTCGAGCAGCCCGGCGAGGATCGCCTGGCGGGTGGCGCGGGCGCCGATCACGTAGGCGGCGAGGCGGTTGATCGAGGCGTCGAAGAAATCGAGGGCGACGAAGACACGGTCCCACGCGTCGCCGCGGGCGATCTCGAGGAAGAGATTGCGCACGGCATCGTCGAGGATGACGACGTGGTCGCTGTCCCAGCGGATCGGCCGGCTGGTGTGCAGGAGGATGCGCGGGTGGAATTGCATGAGCGCGGAGACCTTGTCGGCGACGGACTCGGTCGGGTGGTAGTGGCCGAGGTCGAGGCAGAGCACGAGGCCGCGCTTCTGGGCATAGCTGGAATAGAACTCCTGTGAGCCGACGACATACTCCTCGCTGCCGAGGCCGAAGAGTTTCCCCTCGACGGCGTCGATGCAGAGCTTCCGGTTGACCGACTTGTCCGCGAAGATCGCATCGTAGGACTCGACGAGGCGGGCGCGGGGGCCCCAGCGGTCCGCCGGGGCGTCCTTGGCACCGTCCGGAATCCAGTGATTGATGACGCACGGGGTGCCGAGCTTCTTGGCGAAATGCTGGGCGATGTGGCGGCAGGCCTGGCCGTGGTTGATCCAGAACTTGCGGATGGCCTTGTCGGCGTGGGAGAGGGTGAAGCCCGACGATGCGTTGGGGTGGGCGAAGTAGGTCGGGTTGAAGTCGAGGCCGACCTTGCGCGACCTGGCCCAGCAGAGCCAGTTGGCGAAGTGCTCGGGCGCGATCTCGTCGCGGTCGACGACCTTGGTGCCGGTCTCGGCGTAGAACGCGTGGAGGTTGAGGCGTTGTTTGCCGGGGAGGAGGGCGAGCACGGCGTCGAGGTCGGCACGCATCTCGTCGCCGTTGCGGGCGCGGCCGGGGTAGCCGCCGGTGGCCATGATGCCGCCGCCGGTGACGCCTTCCTTCGGCGTCTCCAAGCCGCGGACATCGTCGGCCTGCCAGCAGTGCAGGGAGACGGGGATGGAGAGCGCTTTCTTGATCGCGGCCTCGGTGTCGATGCCGAGGTCGGCATAGGCGGCGCGGGCGAGCTTGTAGGCGGCGGAGATCTGCTTGGCGGAAGGCATGTGAGGAAAAAGGCGGAGTGAAGAATGCAGAGTGAAGAAGTGGGCGGAGGCGGCGGAGTTCCGGAAGGGAAAACCTGGAACTCAGGAGGTCAGGAACGGAAACAGTCGGCGGCGATTTGAGATTCTAGAGGGGGTGCGGGCCCGAAGTGAGGAAACCCTGCACCCGAAACCCCGCGGAGCGTCAGCTCCGCGGCGTGTAGGTGGTGGAGTCGAGGGTGCGGGCGAGGGAGGCGCGGAAGGCGGCCTTGTCCTTCACGGCGCCGAGGGCGATGAGCTGGCTGGCGATGTTGCCCACGGCGGTGCCCTCGAGGCTGAAGGAGACGACGGGGATGCCGGCGGCGTCGGCGGTGGCCTGACACATGAGCTTGTTGCGGGAGCCGCCGCCGACGACGAGGATGCGGTTGAAGGTGCGGCCGGTCATCTTCTCGAAATTGGCCTTGGCGTTGGCGTGGCCCTGCCCGAGGGAGTCGCAGATGAGGCGGAGGTAGCCGGGGAGGTCCTTGGGCGGGGTGGCGCCGCGGGCGCGGAGGTGGTCGTTGATGGCCGCGCGCATCGAGGACGGGTTCGAGAAGGCCGGATCGGTGGTGTCGAGCAGGAGCTTGGGCGCGGGGAGGGCGGCGGCGGCGGCGTTGAGCGCGGCGCGCTCCGCCTCGGCCTTCGGCCGGTCGGGGAACTCCTTCATCACACCCTCGAGCAACCAGAAACCGATTACGTTGGTGAGGGGGCGGTAACGGCCGTCGCCGATGCGCTCGTTGGCGACGCGCGCCTTGAGGGCGGCGGGGCCGAGCACGGGAGTGTCGCTCTCGAAGCCGACGAGCGACCAGGTGCCGGAGCTGAGGAAGAGGTCGTTGCCGTCGGGCGCGGCGGGCATCGCGTCGTAGGCGGCGGCGGTGTCGTGTCCGGGCACGACGATGAGCTGGGTGCCGACGAGCTCGGGCAGGGCGGTGACCTTGCCGAGGCGCGTGCCGGCGAGGACGGGCTTGGTGAACCAGTTGGCCGGGATGCCGAAATAGTCGAGCGCGGGGCGGGACCAGTCGGTGGAGTTCACGTCGAGCAGCTGGGTCGTGCTCGCGATGGTGAGCTCGTTCTCCATGCGGCCGGAGAGGAGGTAGTTGAAATAATCGGGCAGGAAAAGGCAGCGCGTGGCGAGGGTGCGGAGCTCGGGGCAGCTGGCGACCGTCTCCGCGAGCTGGAGACTGGAGTTGTAGAAGACGTTGGGGATGCCGGTGGCGGCGTAGATCCGGGCGAGGTCGGCCTTCGACTTGGCGAGCCGCCGGAGGCCGGGCTGGGTGCGGTTGTCGCGGTAGGCGTGCGCGGGGAAGACGAGGCGGCCGGCGTCGTTGAGCAGCACGTAGTCGACACCCCAGGTGTCGACGCCGACGGAGGCGATCGGGGCGTATTGGGCGGCGGCCTTGCGCAGGCCGGTCTGGATCTCGTTCCAGAGGCTGGCGACGTTCCAATAGTCGTTGTTGCCGAGGGACTGGAAGGCGTTGGGGAAGCGGTGGACCTCGGCGAGGGTGAGCTGGTCGCGCGCCCAGGTGCCGACGATCACGCGGCCGCTGGTGGCGCCGAGATCGACGGCAGCGCAGTGGAGACTACTGGAGGAGGAGCGACGGGACGTCATGTGGAGCGGGGCGCGAGCCGGCGGAGAGGACGGGGCGGGACCGGCTGGGAAAATTGACCGCCGGGCGGCGGAAGGTGAAAGCGGAAAACCTCGGACTGTTCGCACGCGAGGTGGGCGGATCCGCGGGTGGCAGCCGGGGGAACGGAGCGGCGGTTGCTGAACGAGCGGGGGGACGGAGGCGAAAACGAACGGGCGCCGCATCACTGCGGCGCCCGTGAAACCAACAGACAAAACGGGGCCGCCTCAGTGCGGGCGGACCTTGGACCAGATCTCCTGCAGCGCGCGGGCGCTGGCCTGGAGGCCGGAGAGCTCCTTCGGCCAGAGCGGGATCTCGACCTGGTCGAGCACGCCGGCGCGGCCGACGACGGTGGGCACGCTGATCGAGACGTCGCGCAGGCCGTACCGGCCCTGCTGGAGCGAGGAGACGGGGAGCAGTTCGCGTTTGTCGAGGGCGATGGCGTGCACGACCTCGGCGATGGTGATGCCGACGGCCCAGCCGGCGCCGCCCTTGCGGCGGATGACCTCGGCGCCGCTGGTCTTGGTGCGGTCGAAGAGTTGTGTTTGAAAATTGGAGCTGACGCCGGGGAACTTGTCGAGCGGCAGGCCGGCGGCGGTGGCGCTGGACCAGATCGGGACCATGGTGTCGCCGTGTTCGCCGAGGATGAGCGCCTTGACCTGCAGCGGATTGAGCTTGAGCGCCTCGGCGATGAGCGAGCGGAAACGCGCGGTGTCGAGCATCGTGCCCAAGCCGAGGACTTGTTGCCACGGAAGACCGAGGCGGAAGACGGCGAGCTGGGTGAGGATGTCGACCGGGTTGGAGACGACGAAGACGAGCGCGTCCTTGCGGAGGCCCGCCTGCTTGATCGACGCGAGAATGCCGTCGAAGAGAGCGACGTTGCGGTTGATCAGGTCGAGGCGCGACTCGTCGGGCTTGCGGCGCAGGCCGGCGGTGATGATGAAGAGGTCGCTGTCGGCCGCGCGGGCGTAGTCGCCGGCGTAGATGCGCTGGCCGCCGACGCACGAGGTGCCGTGGAGGAGGTCGAGCGCTTCGCCGGCGGCGAGGTCGGCGTTGGCGTCGAGAATCTGGATCTCGGAGACGATGCCGGCGCACTGGAGAGCGAACGCGGCGTTGGAGCCGACGCGGCCGCCGCCGCCGATGATGGTGACTTTCATGGGAGAGAAGGCGAGAGGCTGGAGGGGAAGAGGCGAGAGGACGGAGACGACCGGACCGACAGAAGGGAGCGAAGAGAACGAAGGTCGGAGGGAGCGGAGATCGAAACCCTCGCGGGTTTCGCTACGGGAGGGAGTTTTGTATTCGAGTGTAGGAGCCTGCTTGCAGGCGATCTGCGGTTTGCTGAATCGGGAGGATCGCCTGCAAGCAGGCTCCTACTCCCGGCAGGATCAGCCCTTGAGCTGGCGGAGGATCTCCTCGGTGATCTTGCCGACGAGCGCCTCGACGGTGGGGTCGGGGGCGACCTCGGCCGGCGCGGGCGCGGCGGTTTGCTGGCAGATGACGGTCGGGCGGAAGTCGGCGGTGTCGATGAGTTCGGCCTCCTTCATGTTGGCGCGCGGGTCGGGCATGCCGAGTTTCTGGCGCAGCGCGATGAGGTCCTTGAGCTTGTCGGGACCGAAGCGGTGGAGACCGGTGCCGAGGCTGGCCGCGAAACCGATGGTGCGGCAGTAGGCGTCGATGTTCTCCATCTTCCAGTACGCATCTTCGACGTCCTTGCCCCAGCAGATCACGCCGTGGTTCTGCATGAGCACGGCCTGGTGGTCGACGCCCACGCGGCCGACCTCGTCGGCCATGGCGGGGGTGCCGGGCGTCTCGTACTTGGCGACGCCGATCCGACCGAGGAACACCTCAGCCTCGGGGATGAGGCTGGAGGGGATGGTGGCGTTGGAGATGGCGAAGGCGGTGGCGTGCGGCGGGTGCGCGTGCACGCAAGCTTTGGCGGCCGGCTGACGCTTCATGATCGCGAAGTGCGTCTTGGCTTCGCTGGTACGAACGCGGGTGCCGGCGAGCTGGTTGCCGTCGAGGTCGACGAGGCACATGTCGGCCGGCTGCATGAAGCCCTTGCAGATGAGGGTGGGCGTGCAGAGGGCGAGGTTGTCGCCGACGCGGATGGTGATGTTGCCGCCGTTGCCGTCGGTGTAGTCCTTCAACCAGAGGCGGCGGCCCATGTCGCAGATGCGGCGCTTGAGCTCCTCGATCGGCGCGGAGTGGAAGAAACGCAGGATCTCGTCGGGCGTCTTGGCGTCGGTGCCGGGCGTCCACTTGTATTCGTAGTCCGGGATGGTCGGAGCTCCGGTGGCGGGCAGGGGCGCGACGGCGGGCGCGCCGGCCACGACGGTGACGGGCGCGGCGACGGCCACGGCGGTCTTGGCGCTGGCGGCGGCGCGCTTCTTGGCGTCGACGACGTCGCGGGCGGAAGGCGTGAGCACGGCGCCCTCGGGGATCGACTGACCCGAGGCCAGGAGCGCTTCAACTTCACGGGCGGTGAGGACTTGAGGCATGGAGAGACGGAGTTGTGGGAACGTTTATCTTGAAAAGGGGGCGGTGGTGGACCGGATCGCTGCTCTCACGCGCAGCGCCACATGAGGTGTGGTTCAGCGCGGCGGGTCGTAGTTGATCTGGTTCACGATGCAGGCGACGTAGGCGTCGACGGGCGCGGGGCCGGCGAAGGGCTGGGTGGCCTCGGCGCCCTCGGTGAAGCCCACGATGCTGCCCTCGCCGGCTCCAAGTTCATCGTACACGACGAGGCTCGAGCCCTTGGCCAGCGGCGGCATCGGCGCGCCGGCGAAGTTCTCGCGCGTGAACGGCTGCACGATCAGGAGGCGGCCGCCGGTGTAGACGGGCTCCTTGAGCGTGAGGGTGACGCGGCCGATGACAGTGCCGAGGCGCATGGGAGGGGAGGCGAGAGTTGAAAGGCGAGAGGCTAGAGAGCGGACTGAGGAGGGACGACGGAAGGAAACGAAGAGAACGAAGGGCGGAGGTGACGGAGGATCTTTGTGGCGCCGCTCGCGAGAGCGGCGAACGAGCTGCTCTCGCGAGCAGCTCCACGATGGAAGTCAGGAGTCGACGAGGCCGATGATGAGGTTGCGGAGCGGCGTCTTCGGATCGCCGACGAGCTCGCGGGTGGTGGAGCCGTCGGTGGAAAGAATCACCTTCTGGTGGAGTCCGGCGCCGAGCGGATCGACGGCGAGGACCGGCGCGCCCTCCTCGCGGCCCTGCGCATCGAGCGGCTGGCAGATCACGGTGCGGTGGCCGGCCATCGAGGGATGGCAGGCGGTCGCAACAATGGTGCCGTCGATGCGGGCGAGGATCATGGGAGCGGGTGATGGGTTATGGGTGAGAGGTTATCGGCGGGCGGAGGGCGAAACGCTCACGCGTTCCGCTACGAAGGGCTGGAGATAGGAGCCTGCTTGCAGGCGAGGCGGGTGTGGAATGGGCGGAAGAAGCGCCGATCGCGTGCAAGCACGCTCCTACAGTTTCGGAGATCGGTCTCAGTAGATCCGGAAGCCGTCGACGAGGACGCAGCGGCGGGTGCGGGTGAAGGTGCGCGGCGTGGTGATGCCCTCGCCGGTGGTGGTGGCGATCGAGTAGCTGAGGTAGCCCTCGCCGCCGAGACCGAGGCCGGCAACCGAAGGCCCGTTTTTCACGAAGACCGTGGTGTCGAGCGCGCGGGCCATCTGCGTCATGTGGTCGACATTGAGCGAGTGGATGATCGCGGAGTGCTTGTAGCCGTGTTCGGCGCGGACCGCGGCGGCGACGCCCTCCTCGATCGATTTCACGCGCACGATCGGCAGCATGGGCATCATCTGCTCCTCGATGACGAACGCGTGGTTGGCGTCGGTCTCGGCGAAGAGCAACTGGGTGCCGGCGGCGATGGTGGCGCCGGCGTGTTGCGCGAGCACGGCGGCGTCGACGCCGACCATGGCGCGATTGAGAACTGGATGCGAGCAACCGCCCGCGCCGGCCTTGGTCGAGAAGGCGACAGCGGTGAGCTTGTCGAGCTGGCTGCCGTTGAGCTGGTGGCCGCCGTTGCGGCCGAGCGCGGCGAGGAAACGATCGGCGACCGAGTCGAGGACGAAGACCTCCTTCTCGCCGACGCAGAGCAG